>NZ_JAOQKI010000002.1:0-110067 GCF_025567465.1 Roseburia amylophila | reverse complement strand
TTGAGCGAACTTCTTTTCTGCTAGACTTTGGTGAGCGCTGCGATAACTTTAGAAAAAATTAATAGTTGTTTCGGGTATTTTCTGATATGATAGAAAAGTAAGAAAAATAAACTTATGAGGAAAGTAAAAGATGAATCCATTAGATTTTAGCAGAATAAAAGACGAGGCACATCCGGAGGATTTTTTAAGTGAGATGAAACCCTTTGGGGATTTGATGATGTATTACCGGTGTGCCATGATGGAAGTGGAAACAAAGTTTAAGGTATTAAATGAGCAGTTTTCCACACAATATAACAGGAATCCGATTGAGTCCATAAAAACAAGACTGAAGAAACCGGCAAGTATTATTGAAAAAATCAAACGGAAGAATATTGGATTTTCCATGAAAGCAATTGAGGAGAATATGTTTGATATTGCGGGAGTGCGTGTCATCTGTTCTTTTCAGGAAGATATTTATACTATGGCAGATTTGCTGCTGCAGCAGGATGATATCATTTTGGTAGAGAAGAAAGATTATATTGCACATCCGAAGGATAACGGATACCGTAGTCTGCATCTGATTGTGGATGTGCCGATATTTTTATCGAACGAGAAGCGCCATATGAAAGTGGAGGTGCAGCTCCGAACCATTGCCATGGATTTCTGGGCGAGTCTTGAGCACAAGCTTCGCTATAAGAAACATATTAATAATTCAGAAGAAATAGCAGATAAATTAAAGCATGTTGCAGATGTAATTACAGAAATGGACTGCGAGATGCAGGATATCCGTCACATGATAGAATTTATAGACGATAATACAGAATCGTAGTATACTATAGATATCTGGCACAAGGAGGAGGTAATAAGATGACAGAGGGTGGACTTCTGATTTTCCTTGGAATTTTAATATTATTTGTAATAATTGTAGCTGTAATAGCGGTAGTAGCCGCAGTATCCGGGGCAGCAGCGGCAATTGCAGATGAGGACAAAGAAGAAGAGTAGAGAAAAAGAACGTTCCTGAATGGAAATTATTCCAGACGGGAACGTCCTTTTTTGTCTTTTACAATGTTATAAATCGATACCAAGTCCTTCAAAAAGCACTTTCATAGAGTCTATTTCAAGAATCAGAATCATGGCACTTTTAATCTGGGTATGGGCAAAACTTAACCGTTCATCAATAAAGAGAACCTGATAATCCAGTTTTGTAAATTCTTTTTCCGGGACAGCCAGAATTTCACCAATGGTACCAAGATGGTTCTGCGGTGGTTCAATATCAATAAAGGTATTTGTCATTTTTGCAATAGAATTTACATAAGCAGCAGTTGTGATGTTTGCCATTTCGCGCAATACGGATAAATCCATATCATTCAGTGAATCAATGGAATCGACATTTTTTTCATAAAAGGTGTTGATAAGCCGGCTGGTAAATTCTTTCTCCACAATCTGAAGCATAACACCATTCATATCACCTTTTACATTTACAGTCATACCAATAGCAGTTTTATCTGCCCCACCAAGATAATCTGCAACTTTGGTATAATCCATCAGGCAGATATTTGGCACTTCAATATCTACCGGTGTATTTAAGAGACCTGCCAGTGCAGTAGCAGCATTACCGGAACCGATGTTGCCAATTTCAGCTAGAACGCTTAAATGCATAGAATCCAGTTCTTTTAAATTTAGCATAGACATAAAAACTCTCCCTTTGTCATTACAGTATAAATTTTTCTCGTTTTTGTTTATTATAACATAGGATACAGGCAATGAGAATGGATTTTTATGGCATTTCGAAAGGAATTATAAAGAATTTTGAAGAGAATTTGAAGAATAAAAATTCTGCTTGTATTCTCCCTTTTTATTTGTTACAATCAGCACAAAGCATATATTCTATTTTTCGAATGGCAAAAGCCAATCTAAATTTCTGGTAACAATTCAATGAATTCTATGCTTTCAAATTCTAATTACAATTAACAAACGCATAGTGCATTGAATGGACGGAACATCAGAGGAAGAAATAGTGTATGCAATCCTGCTTTTCTATGTGCTATGGGAAAAGGAGGAAAAATGAAAACTTTAGAAGAACTGAATCTGGTGGATGACTTTCTGGTAAACAGCCTGACCAGCCACAAAGTTTATGGGGAACAGTCAGCAAGGTATATTTTGGAATGCATTCTGCACCGTCCGATTGGAAAGCTTACAGTGGTGCCGCAACGATTCTTCGGTGGAGAAAATACAGAAGCCCATGGTATCCGGCTGGACGTATATCTGGATGAAGAGAATGGAGAAATTTTTGATATTGAGCCGGACCAGAATGACGGAAAGGGAGATCTCGCAGCACTTCCCCGTAGAGCACGTTTTTATCATGCAAAGATCGATGCAGGAAATTTGCCGGCAGGCGAAGAATATGGAAAGCTTCGAAATGTAATTGTGATTTTTATCACAACCTATGACCCTTTTAGTGAGAACCGAATGGTATATACCATTAAGAATAGCTGTGTAGAAGTGCCGGAATTAGAGTATGAGGATGGTGCAAAGACCATATTCTTGTATACAAGAGGAAAAGAAGGAAACCCACCGGAAGAATTAAAGCAGCTGCTGCATTACATGGAGCATTCGTCCATAGAGAATGCTTCCACCGAAAGCCTGAAAAAGCTTCATCGGATGGTAACTGCAGTAAAGCGGGATGGAGAGGTAGGTCTTGCATATATGAAGAGTTTTGAGCGAGAAGCGAGAATCAGAAGAGAAGGTCAGACACAGGAAATCATAAGACTTGGTCGCAAATTCGGAAAATCAGAGGAAGAGATTTTGGCGTTATTGCAGGAAGAGTTACAGATAAGTGAAGAGTGGGCAAAAGAGTTGTTGGAAAAGTATACTTTATAAAACTCACCCTTGACAAAAGTGCCTGGCAAATTTAATATAATGCCTAGAGATAAAGGTAATGAGAAAGAGGAGTACATCGGTACGGTTCTAAGAGAGGACGGCTCATCGGCTGAAAGGTTGTCTGAATACGACAGATGGAAGGTAGCTTTCGAACCGGAAGACCTAGAAAGCCTGTAACCGGAATCATATAAAAAATTTCAACAAGGCATAAGTTTTCCCGACACTCCACGTTACGGAGAAGAGATATGCATAGATACTATGCATAACGAAGGTGGTACCGCGCTGATTCGCCCTTCTTATCCAGCTGGATAGGGAGGGCTTTTTTCTGCATGAGTATAGTATTTGTGGAAGATAGAATATTTATTTGAGGCATTTCAGTTATCTGAAAGATGTAGGACTTTATCTGACAGGAAATACTAGCTGCTCTAAGGTACATGTTTTTCTTGCTTGCAGGCTGTCTTTCCGTTACTTTGACAGGACGGCGGTACTGTCCGACAGAGGCGGATGCGGGACAGTGCTTGTAGACAGCTTATAGGAAACTAAAATAGCATCCGCATATTGGCGAACAGTGAAGCTGGCTTGTCAAATATTGGAAAGACAGCCTTTATAGCAAAAAGAAAAACATGTGCCTTTAGAACATCAGTATTTCCTATCAAAAGTCCTATACCTTTCAGATGACTGAAATGTCCACTAATAAAGATAGCACTTTTACAAATTACGAAACGTCCAATTTAAAAAAAGGAGAACAATTATGAGCAAAGAACTTGCAAAAACCTACGACCCAAAAGGGATTGAAGACCGACTTTATAAGAAATGGGAAAACAATGGATATTTCCATGCACAGGCTGACCGCAGCAAGAAACCGTTTACCATTGTAATGCCGCCGCCAAATATTACCGGACAGCTTCATATGGGACATGCATTGGATAATACCATGCAGGATATATTAATCCGTTACAAGAGAATGCAGGGATATAATGCATTATGGCAGCCGGGAACAGACCATGCAGCCATTGCAACAGAGGTAAAGGTTATTGATTCCTTAAAGAAGCAGGGAATTGACAAGAATGACCTCGGAAGAGAAGGCTTCTTAGAAAAATGCTGGGAGTGGAAGGATGAGTATGGCAGCCGCATCATCAACCAGTTAAAGAAAATGGGTTCTTCCGCGGACTGGAGTAGAGAACGTTTTACCATGGATAAAGGATGCTCTGATGCAGTTCTTGAAGTATTTATAAAATTATATGAAAAAGGTCTTATTTATAAAGGCTCCCGTATTGTAAACTGGTGTCCTGTCTGCAAGACATCTATTTCCGATGCCGAGGTAGAACATGAAGAACAGGATGGCTTCTTCTGGCATATCAATTATCCGGTAGTAGGAGAAGCGGGAAGATTCGTAGAAATCGCAACCACCCGTCCGGAGACTTTATTTGGTGATACTGCAGTAGCAGTAAATCCGGATGATGAACGTTATCAGGATATTATCGGAAAAATGTTAAAGCTTCCGATGACAGACCGTGAGATTCCGGTTATTGCAGACTCCTATGTAGATAAAGAATTTGGAACCGGATGTGTAAAGATTACACCGGCTCATGACCCGAACGACTTTGAAGTTGGAAAACGTCATAATCTGGAAGAAATCGTTGTTATCAATGATGATGCAACCATGAACAGCAAAGCCGGCAAATATGCGGGCATGGACAGATACGAATGCCGGAAAGCACTGGTAGAGGATTTAGAGAAGGAAGGACTTTTGGTAAAAGTTGTTCCGCATTCCCATAACGTAGGAACCCATGACCGCTGTGGCACAACCGTAGAGCCAATGATTAAACAGCAGTGGTTTGTAAAAATGGATGATTTAATCAAACCGGCAGTAGAAGGTGTAAAGAATGGAGATATCAAGCTCCTTCCAAAACGTATGGAGAAAACCTACTTTAACTGGACGGATAATATCCGTGACTGGTGTATTTCCAGACAGCTCTGGTGGGGACATCGTATTCCTGCATATTACTGTGATGAATGCGGAGAAATGGTAGTATCTAAGAATGCACCGGAGAAATGTCCGAAGTGCGGCTGCACCCATATGACACAGGATCCGGATACTCTGGATACCTGGTTCTCTTCTGCATTATGGCCATTCTCAACCTTAGGCTGGCCGGAGAAAACAGAAGACTTAGATTATTTCTATCCGAATGATGTATTAGTAACCGGATACGATATTATTTTCTTCTGGGTAATCCGTATGATTTTCTCAGGATATGAGCAGATGGGCAAAGCACCATTCCATACTGTATTATTCCATGGACTGGTTCGTGATTCCCAGGGCCGTAAGATGAGTAAATCTCTTGGAAATGGAATTGACCCGTTAGAGGTTATTGATAAATATGGTGCAGATGCCTTGAGACTGACACTGATTACCGGAAATGCACCGGGAAATGATATGCGTTTCTACTGGGAGCGTGTAGAAGCATCCCGTAACTTTGCCAATAAAGTGTGGAATGCATCCCGTTTCATTATGATGAACTTAGAGGGTATGGAAGTAACAAAGCCTGCAATTTCTGACCTGGCACCGGAAGATAAATGGATTCTTTCAGCAGTTAATACATTGACCAAAGAAGTAACAGAAAATATGGATAAATTCGAACTTGGTATTGCAGTACAGAAAGTATATGACTTTATCTGGGATGAATTCTGTGACTGGTATATCGAGATTGCCAAAGTTCGTACTTATAAGAAAGACGAGGATGCCAGGGCTGCCAACAGTGCACTCTGGACACTTCGTACTGTATTAGGACAGGCATTAAAATTATTACATCCATATATGCCATTTATCACAGAAGAAATCTACTGTACCTTAAATCCGCAGGAAGAGACCATTATGCTGGCTGACTGGCCGGTTTACAAAGAAGAGTGGAATTTCTCGGCAGAAGAAGAGATGCTTGCTCATGTAAAAGAGCTGGTAAAAGGCATCCGTAACTTAAGAACAGAGATGGATGTTCCACCATCCAGAAAGGCAAAGGTATTTATCGTATCTGAAGACAAAGCACTTTGTGAGACCTTCGAGAGCATGAAGAAAACATACCAGAATCTTATCAGTGCCAGCGAGATTGATGTCCAGTCCGATAAGGCAGGCATCGGAGAAGATGCAGTATCCGTAGTTATTCCGGGAGCTGTTGTATACATGCCGTTGGAAGACTTGGTAGATATGGAAAAAGAAAAAGAGCGTCTTTTGAAAGAAGAAGAGCGTCTTAAGAAAGAACTTGCCCGCTCCCACGGCATGTTAAATAATGAGAAGTTTGTAAGCAAGGCACCTGCTGCAAAGATTCAGGAAGAGAAAGATAAGCTTGCAAAATATGAGCAGATGATGGCTACCGTACAGGAGCGTCTGGCTCAGATGAAATAGTTACAAAAGTTAAAAGACAGGTATTGTCGATTCGCCGCAGTTTCTGCGGCGAAAACTTTTTATGGAAACAGGATAACCTCTTGAAAAAATTTTCCACTATATTATACTTAGAAAAGTGGTGACAAAAATGACTTATGAAGAGATTTGCAATTATATATATGAAATACCAAAGTTCACAAAGAAAAACAGTTTAGAGCATACGAAAGAAATGCTGCAGAGACTTTCTATCAGAGAGCATCAGTTTGAAATCATCCATGTGGCAGGAAGCAATGGCAAAGGAAGTGTCTGTGCATTTATCAATCAGGTGCTGGTGGAACATGGATGTGAAGTGGGACTCTTTACTTCTCCGCACCTTGTATGCATGGAAGAACGTTTCGTAATCAATGGCGAAAAGTGCAGTCAGGAAGAATTTGTAGAAAGCTTTGAGGCAGTGCAGAAGGTGGTAGAGCAGATGGAAGCAGAAGGACTGCCGCATCCAGCATTTTTTGAATATCTTTTTGCCATGGGCATGTATCTTTTTCAGAAGCGGAAAGTACATTATCTTATTTTAGAGACCGGACTTGGCGGAAGGTTAGATGCAACGAATGTATTTGAGGAACCGTTGCTTACGATTATTACATCTATCAGTCTCGAACATACACAGATTTTAGGAGATTCCATTGAAGCAATTGCAGGAGAAAAGGCAGGGATTATCAAAGAAGGCGTTCCTGTTATCTTTGATGGAAGTAATGAAACAGCGGCAGAAGTGATAAGGCAGACTGCAAGGGCAAAAAGAGCACCTTATTACTGTATTTCTTTAGAAAGTCTTAAAATTCATAAAATAACCGGGAAAACTATTGATTTTTGTTATACCAATGGGTATGATGTTGTTGATTTGAAAATCCCGTTTCCGGCAGAATATCAGATGATGAATGCGTCACTGGCATATCGGGCGTTATCTGTCCTTCAGGTGGAAACCGGAATTGGAAAAGCAGAGATTATCTCTGCAATGGAACATACCAGATGGATGGGCAGAATGCAGCAGGCAGAACCATTTATCTATTTTGACGGAGCACATAATGCAGATGGTATAGCCCACTTTGTGAAAAATGTGCAGAAGATTGCGGAAGAAAAGCCGGTTCTTCTTTTTTCCATGATGGAAGAGAAGAATCATAAAGAAGCAGTAAAAGTACTGTGCAAGGAAGTTTCGTGGGATAGTATTGTGCTGACCCGCATCCCGGACAGCCGTGGAATAGACCCATTGAAATTGCAGGATGAATTTATGGCAAACGACCGGGAAACAGTAGTAATAGAAGACTGTGCACAGGCATACAGATATGTAAAGGAATACAGGAAGGACAACCAGATGGTATTCTGTGCGGGTTCCCTGTATTTGATTGGAGAATTGGAAAAGATAGCAGGAGGAAATGAAGCATGATAGATTTTGAAGAAGAATTAAAGAAATTCAAACCAAGCCTGGAAGTAGAAGAGGCAGAGGAAGCTATTTACAATCAGGACTTAACGGATATGACAGACATTTTAAGAGAAATGATGAAAGAAGCAAGACGACAGTAGAATTCGTTAAGTGAGGTAAAGTATGAAATGTTATAATTGCGGAGCAGATCTGACAGGGGACAACCGTTGTCCGAACTGTGGAATTGACGTAAAAGTATATAAGAAAATTGTGATGACCTCTAATTATTATTATAATCAGGGATTAGAGCGAAGCAATGTCCGTGATTTATCCGGAGCGATTGAAAGTCTTAAGAAGAGTCTTCGGTTTGATAAGACGAACATTCAGGCAAGAAATCTCCTGGGACTGGTACTTTTTGAGACCGGTGAGGCGGTATCTGCCATGGGTGAATGGGTGATTAGTAAGAGCCTTCAGCCAAAGGATAATGATGCAGGACGTTATCTGGACGCTGTGCAGAAGAATCCGGCACAGTTAGAAACGGTAAATCAGACCATTAAGAAATACAATCAGGCATTGTTATATTGCAGACAGAATAGTACAGATCTTGCAATTATCCAGTTGAAGAAGGTATTGTCCTTAAACCCGAAACTGGTAAAGGGACATCAGCTGCTGGCTCTTTTGTACATGAAAGAGAATAAATTCGAGCAGGCAAAGAAGTCATTGCGGGCAGCTATGAAAATTGATTCCAGCAATACGATTACACTGCGTTACATGAAAGAGACCAATCAGATGCTGCGCAGTGCCAACAGCAGTAAGAAGAAAAAGAAAGAAGATGACCTTATTTCCTATAAGAGTGGAAATGACCTCATTATCCAGCCGACAAAATTCAAAGATACTTCAGGTTTTGCCACGATACTGACCATTTTGCTTGGGGTGGCAATTGGTGTTGCAGTCACCTGTTTCCTTGTAGTGCCAAGTGTAAGACAGAAGGCAAAGAGTGATGCCAATACATCAGTGATTCAGGCAAATGATACCATAACCACGAAGAATCAGCAGATTACCAATCTGGAAAATCAGATTGATGACCTGAACCAGCAGGTGTCTTCTGCAAAAAGCGATTCCGAGGAGACTTCCAATAAGATTAACAGCTATGACCAGCTGCTTTCAGCATATAAATCCTTCCAGGAGGGAGATATTACAGCAGCAGGAGATGCACTTTCCGGTGTGAAGGAAGAAAACCTTTCCGATACCGCAAAGGAAATTTATCAGAATATCAACGCAACTGTAAATGACCAGTATCTTCAGGTGACTTATGCAGACAGTTATCAGGCATACAGTAATTATAACTATGAAGAAGCGAAGACCGGATTTGAAAAGGTAGTAGAGATGGATGAGACATATCAGGATGGCAATGCGATTTATTATCTGGCACAGACCTACCGGAATCTGGGCGAGAATGAAAAAGCCATCGAATACTATCAGAAAGTGATTGATGGTTATCCGAATACGGAACGTGCAGCCAATTCTTCCCGCTATCTGGAAGAATTACAGAATGCAGAACAGTAACAGAATAAAGAAAAACAGTTTACAAAAGACGTCAGGCAGATTGCCGGGCGTCTTTTGTAGTTTACAGGAAATTGCTTTCCTGTAAACTACAAAACGCACCGCGAGGATGCACACTGCGGCGTATAAGGTAGATGTCGCAAGCGACCGCCGCAGGCGCGAGAATGTGCCAGGGCACATTCTTTTTACGTAATGTATATGGAGGATAGAAGAATGGAATTTAAGTATGAATTAGAAAATGGATGTCTTACCATCCGGGTGCCAAAGGAGTTGGATCATCATTGCGCCACACAGCTGCGGGCAGAGGCAGATTTACTGATTGATTCTTACCGGGTTAACAAACTGGTTTTTGATTTTGCCGGTACAGAATTTATGGACAGCTCAGGGATTGGCGTGGTAATCGGAAGGTGCCGGAACATGAATTACAGCGGCGGAAAAGTGGTGGCAGAGAATATGAATGAGCGGATCCGGAAAATTTTTGTGGTATCAGGTCTGCATAAACTGGTTCAGATGAAAGAAGGGGAGAAGAAGTAGGTATGAAAATGGAGGCTATAAATATGGGAAGAAGAAATAAGATGAAACTGGAATTTGAGGCATTATCCGTAAATGAAGGATTTGCCAGAGTAGCGGTAGCAGCATTTTGCGCCCAGATGAATCCCACACTGGATGAGTTAGAGGATATTAAAACTGCGGTATCGGAGGCGGTAACCAATGCCATTATCCATGGTTATGAAGAAAAGGAAGGAACGGTAGTGATGCAGTGCTGTCTTTCCGGAAGTACCGTACATATTACCGTAAAAGACAGCGGGAAGGGAATTGCTGATATTGAACGGGCAAAGGAGCCGTTTTTTACAACAAGGCCGGAGCTGGAGCGGTCCGGTATGGGCTTTTCTTTTATGGAGGCTTTCATGGATGAAGTAGAAGTACGGTCAAAGGTCGGAGAAGGAACTGTTATAAAAATGAAAAAAAATCTGGTGCGGGAAAGTTAAGTGGAGAATGGAACAGACAATTGCTTATATCAAACGGGCACACAAAGGGGATAAGCAGGCAAGAGATACGCTGGTGCTTGGAAATCAGGGGCTGGTCTGGAGTGTGGTACAAAGATTTTTAGGAAGAGGACATGATAAAGAAGAACTGTTTCAGATCGGATGCATTGGACTGATGAAGGCAGTGGATAAATTTGATGTAAGTTATGAGGTATGCTTTTCCACTTATGCAGTGCCGGTGATTATGGGAGAAATACGCCGCTTCTTAAGGGATGATGGCATGGTGAAGGTCAGCAGGAGCATGAAAGAAAAAGGCTATCTTATCAGCAATGCAAGAAAGGAACTGACAGACATGCTTGGAAGGGAGCCGGAGTTAAAGGAACTGGCAGAAAAAACCGGGCTTTCGGAGGAAGAGATTGTCCTTGCAGTGGAAGCCAATGGAGAAGTAGAATCCATTTACCAGAGCGTCTATCAGTCGGATGGCAGTGAAATCTATCTGTTGGACCGGTTAAAGGATAAGAAGAATGCGCAGGAAGAACTGGAAAATAAGCTTCTGATAGAAGAATTGCTGCAACAGTTATCCGGAAGGGAGCAGCAGCTGATTAAGATGCGTTATTTTGAAAATGCCACGCAAAGCCAGATTGCTGCAAAGCTTGGCACCAGTCAGGTACAGGTCAGCCGCATGGAGAAGAAAATATTACTGCAGATGAGAAAATACATGAGTCAGGGTTGACAAACAAAGGGGGTGGAAATATACTAAAAAAGGATTAAGCGAGATTCCCTTGTCAAAGTGTTCCGGCTTTGATGGGGTTTTTTTTTACAGGAAATGAAGAGAAAGGAAGTGGAAAGATGATTAAGTACTATTGCAGTGAACAGAACCGTATCACCGAAATTGAATCACCAGGGGAGGATTGCTGGATATCCCTTGTAAATCCAACAGAGGCAGAAGTCGCAGCAATGGTAAATCAGTATGGAATTGATGCAGATGCCATGCGTTCCGCACTGGATACGGACGAGCGCTCGCGTATTGAAACAGACGAGAATTATACCATGGTATTGGTTAATATCCCGAATATTGAAACCCATAATGATAAGGAACTTTATGATACCATTCCACTTTCTATTTTTGTGGTAAAAAAAGCAGTCATTACAGTAAGCCTTGAGAAGACTCCAATATTAGAAGCATTTGCTAATGGCACGGTGCGGGATTTTAATCCTGCCATGCGTTCCCGTTTTGTGCTTCAGATTTTGTATCGGACATCCTCTCTTTTCTTACAGTACTTAAGAAGTATTGACCGCCAGAGTGAAATTGTGGAAAACAAGCTGCACAAGTCCACACAGAACCGGGAGTTAATTGAACTTTTGAAATTGGAAAAGAGTCTGGTTTACTTTACGACAGCACTCCGCTCCAATGAGGTAGTACTGGAAAAATTATTTAAAAATGACAATATTAAAAAATATCAGGAAGATGAAGAACTTCTTGAGGATGTTATTGTTGAAAACAAGCAGGCAATTGAGATGGCAAATATTTACAGCGGCATTTTGAGTGGAATGATGGATGCTTTTGCATCAGTTATTTCCAACAATCTGAATGTGGTAATGAAGGTGCTTGCCATAATTACAGCTGTACTTTCTGTTCCGACTATGATATTCTCAGCGTATGGCATGAATGTGGCTGCAAAGGGAATGCCATTTGCAGAGAGTCCGTATGGATTTCTTATTATCGTATTAATCGCAGTGGTATGCAGTCTCATTGTTGCATTAATCTTTGCTAAGACAAAGATGTTTAAATAAAAGTAGGAGATGGAAGGTAATATGTACGACAATTATGTGTTTGATCTGTATGGAACACTGGTAGATATCCACACAGAGGAAAACGATGCCAAGGTATGGGAAAAACTGAGTCTGTTTTACGGATTTCATGGAGCTTTATATGACCCGCAGGAATTACAGGAATCTTATCTGGCATTGATTCAAAGCAAAGAGACAGATTTAAAGGGAGAGTTGGAAAAGGAACCACACTATGCCCATGAGGCATTTCCGGAGATTCGTATTGAAGAAGTATTCAAAGAGCTTTATGCGAAGAAGGGGATAAAGGCTGATGATGCGCTGGCCGTTCATACCGGACAGTTCTTCCGGGTACTGACCATGGAGTATGTGCGGATTTATGATGGCGTAAGAGAATTATTAAAAGCATTGAAAAAATGTGGTAAAAAGGTATATCTTTTATCCAATGCCCAGAGAATCTTTACGGAATATGAGATGAATTATTTGGATATTACAAAATATTTTGACGATATTTTAATTTCATCCGATTATGGAACCAAGAAACCGGACATCCGTTTTTTTGAACAACTGATAGAAAAGTATCATCTGGATGTGAAGAAAACACTGATGATAGGAAATGATGTACGCTGTGACATCAACGGGGCCAAAGAGGCAGGTCTTGACACTTTTTACATTCATTCGAATATTTCTCCAAAAGATGACAAAAAGCCGGACAGTACCTATTACCTGCCTGCAATGGATATGAAAAAAGTAAAAGAACTTATCCTGCAAAACGCTTCCGGTACTCACGGGGTGTAACATAAAAGCGTTTCTTAAACAGCCGGTTGAAGTAAGAGAGGTTGTCAAAGCCTACTTCAGCGGCAATGTCTAATATAGAAGCTTCAGACGAAATAAGCAGCCGGCTGGCCATGGTCAGCCGGTAATCATTTAAATATTCTGTAAAAGTAGTTCCCATGGTATTTTTGAAAAACTTCATAAAATGAGACTGGCTTAAGTCCAGCGCATCTGCCATTTCTTCAATGGAAATTTTACTGGCATAATTTGTCTCAATATATTTAATGATGCGTTTCATCTTTTCCAGGGATTTCTGGTTCTTGCGGGAGGCACTTGTTTCGCAGCAGTTAGAAATCAGAATGGAAAAGAGCAGGAAAAGCTGTCCTTTAATTACAAGCTGGAAGGCCGGGGGATTGGTCCTGCAGACTTCATCCGCAGCATTGATACAGCCGGCAACCTCGTTATAGAATGGCATACCCGGTGTAAAATGTGTGGTAAGCCGCAGTGTGCCGTCTAAAAGCGGTGTAAAGTAGCGGCTGTTACAGATGTCTGTCTGTTTGGCAAGGAGCATTTCCAGTTTAAAAATAATATTAATATATTCCATTTTGTAATCGAGATACTGTTCAATGGAATGAACCTGTCCCGGAAGAATCAGAAGAATACTTCCTTCCTGAACCGGGTATTCTTCCAAATCTACGGTAATCAGTCCGCAGCCTTTTTTGATGTAGATAATTTCCGTTTCATCATGCCAGTGGGCAGGCACCCGCTCAAAATCTAAGGGAATTGAACAGGGATAGGTGATATATGGGAAACTTTCTGAACCATGTGATTTCTTTTCCTGGTAATTTTCATATTCGAGAATATTCATGGGAAACGCCTTTCGTCAAAATGTACAAAAAAGTGATTTTTTCTAAAATCACCGAAATATGATAGTATTGTACCACTTTTGACCGGTATATTACAAGAAAATGTAAAAGAAATGTTAGATAATGCATACATAAGAGAACGAACTGAATTCAAATTTTACGGAGGGTCAAAAATGAATTTACAGGAAATCGTAACAAAGAAATATAACAAGGGAATTGCTGATTGCTCTAATGAAGAATTATACTTCGCATTATTAGAGATGACAAAAGCAATGGCTGAGAAGAAAGAAAACCACAACGGAAAGAAAAAATTATATTATATTTCCGCAGAGTTCTTAATTGGAAAACTTCTCTCCAACAACCTGATTAATTTAGGTGTATATGATGAAGTGAGAGATGTACTTGCAGCAAATGGCAAAGACATCTGTGCAATTGAAGAGGTTGAGCCGGAACCATCACTTGGTAACGGTGGTCTTGGAAGACTTGCAGCATGCTTCCTTGATTCTATTGCAACATTAGGATTAAACGGTGATGGAGTTGGACTTAACTATCATTACGGATTATTCAAACAGGTATTTGAAAACAACCTTCAGAAAGAAACCAAGAATCCTTGGATTCAGGATGAAAGCTGGCTGACAAAGACAGATAAGAGCTATCAGGTACAGTTTGGTGGATTTAATGTAACTTCAAAATTATATGATATTGATGTTACCGGATATGAAAACACAACCAACAAGCTTCATTTATTCGATATCGAAACAGTAGATGAGAGCATCGTTGGGGATGGAATTGACTTTGACAAAGAGGATATCAAGAAAAACCTGACATTATTCTTATATCCGGATGACAGCGATGACAAGGGACGTCTCCTTCGTGTTTACCAGCAGTACTTCATGGTAAGCAACGCTGCACAGTTAATCTTAGATGAGGCAGTAGAAAGAGGATGTAACTTACATGATCTTGCTGATTATGCAGTAATCCAGATTAATGATACCCATCCATCTATGGTAATCCCGGAGATGATTCGTCTGTTAATGGAAAGAGGAATCGGCATGGACGAGGCTATTGCAATCGTTTCCAAGTGTTGTGCATATACCAATCACACCATCTTAGCAGAAGCATTAGAGAAATGGCCAATCTCTTTCTTAGAGAAAGTTGTTCCACAGTTAATGCCAATCATCTACGAATTAAACAACCGTGTAGTTGCTAAATATGATGACAAGTCTGTATACATCATTGATGATGAAAAACGTGTACACATGGCTCATATGGATATCCACTACGGATTCAGCGTAAATGGTGTTGCATACCTTCATACAGAAATCTTAAAAGATTCTGAGTTAAATAACTTCTACAAGATTTATCCTGAGAAGTTCAATAACAAGACAAACGGTATCACATTCCGTCGTTGGTTATTACACTGTGATAAGGGATTGACATCCTTAATCGAAGAACTGATTGGACCAGGATTCAAGAAAGATGCAATGGAACTGGAAAAATTAGGACAGTTCGTAAATGATGATGCAGTATTAGATAAATTACTTGCAATCAAGACTGAGAACAAAGTTGTTCTTAAGAACTACTTAAAGGCAACACAGAACATCGACTTAGATGAGAACTCAGTATTTGATATTCAGATTAAGAGATTACATGAGTACAAGAGACAGCAGATGAATGCACTCTATGTAATTAACAAATATTTTGAAATCAAAGCAGGAAAGAAACCGGCAAGAAAGATTACTGCAATCTTTGGTGCAAAGGCAGCTCCGGCTTACATCATTGCAAAAGACATTATCCATTTAATTCTCTGCTTACAGCAGTTAATTGCAAATGACCCGGAAGTAAGTCCGTACTTACAGGTTGTTATGGTAGAGAACTACAATGTTACTTTAGCTGAGAAATTAATCCCGGCAGCAGATATCCATGAGCAGATTTCCTTAGCTTCTAAAGAGGCATCCGGAACATCTAACATGAAGTTCATGTTAAATGGTGCAGTAGCAATCGGAACCATGGACGGAGCAAACGTAGAAATGCATCAGTTAGTAGGAGATGATAACATCTACATCTTTGGAGAGTCTTCTGACGAAGTAATTGAGCATTACGCAAAAGCTGATTATGTATCACGCAAGTATTATGATAATGATGCAGATATCAAACGTGCAATCGACTTCATCGTAAGTGATGAAATGAAAGCAATCGGAAATGCAGAGAACTTAGAGAGACTTTTCAATGAGTTAATCAACAAAGACTGGTTCATGACTCTTCCGGATTTCGAATCTTATCGTGCAAAGAAAGATGAAATGCTTGCAGATTATGAAGATAGAAAAGCATGGGCAAAAATGATGCTGACAAACATCAGCAAAGCCGGCTTCTTCTCATCTGACCGTACAATTGAGCAGTACAACAAAGATATTTGGAAATTAGACTAAATTTTGATAAAAGTATTCTCCAACCTTTAAAAACAATGAGGGACAGATAGAAATATCTGTCCCTTGTTGCGTTTTATGAAATACGACTTAGAGCTTCAATCCCTTTAACAGTGCGCCAAGGCTGGTAGAAGCACTTTCATCAGAGGTGTAGGCGGATAAGTCTTCTTTTTCTTCTACAGAAGTATCTACCATTTCTTCTTCCAATGCACGCATGCTTAAGCTGATTTTGCCATCGTTGGTATTTAAAAGCTTGGCTTTTACATGCTGTCCTTCCTTTAATACTTCGGAAGGCTTATTGATACGGCGTTCACAAATCTGGGAAATGTGGACAAGTCCCGTAAGTCCGTCCCCAAGGTTGATAAATGCACCATATGGCATCAGGCTTTCCACGGTTCCTTCTACAATACTGCCCGGAACTAACATGGCAATCTTGTGATTCCTCTCTTCTGCTTCTTTTTCAAGAGCAACGGATTTACCGGAGAGCACCAGACGGTCATCTTCCTCATCGACAGTAATGACACGGACTTCTAATTCTTTGCCAACATAGCTTTCGGTATCTTCTACATAGGCTGTGGTAATCTGTGAAGCCGGAATAAATCCGCGAATGCCATAAAGGTATGCAACCACACCGGCTTTTACCGCCTCACTGACCTTTACGGTAACAATGGTTTCGTTTTCCAACAGCTCTTTTAACTTATCCCAGGCAAGCACTTCGTTGGCTTCTTTCATGGAAAGTAAAATGTTGCCTTCTCCATCATCCCGGCGGATGACCGTTGCTTCTAAGACATCTCCCGGATGAATGTGCTCGTCAATGACAAAGGAGGGGTCGTTGCTGACTTCATCTGCTTTGATGATTCCCGGGGCATAATACTTTAAGTCCAATGTGATGGCGTCTTCATCCACAGAGATAACGGTTCCGGTTAAGATGTCTCCTTCGTTGATTTTCCGGAAGGAAGCCTCAAGCTCTGCTTCAAAGTCCTGCATGGTTTCTTTTGCTTCGTTTTCTGACATAGTAAAACCTCTTTTCTTATCTGATTCTGGTTAGGCGATTGCGAAAGGGGACAGGAGCTGCCGGTAAAGAAGTTTTGCGGTATTCCAAGACACTGTTTTTCGGATGATGAAATACCACCGTTCTAAGTGGTTCGTTTTTCTTTTTACGATAAAAACAGTCTTTTCCATGTTTGAGCAGAATCGGGACACTGTCCGTCAAAGTACGGATGCCTGATAAGGGCTGTTAGGGGCACCCGGAATTTCATCTGGCAGCAGGCAACGCTGGTACAGGGATGTACCAGCGAGGCACAATTGAACATGGATGTGAATTTGTGCCGGTTGCCAGATGAAAGAAAAAGTATGCCGAAATTCCCAGTGCCCCTTGCAGACATTATGTGGCATCCGCCCTTGATGGACAGTGCCCCGATTCTGTCAAAGCAAGTGAAAAGATAGTTTATAATCAAGAAAAATAAACCACTAAGAACGGTTGGCATTTCACATCAAAGAAAATCAGATTCCCTTGGAATGCCGCAAAATTTTTTTGCCGGAATCCTTTCTGTCCCGCTTCGCAATCGCCTAACCATATGCATGAGAATAACTCATGATTTTTCTTGCAGTGTATCACAGGAAACGAAGAAAAACAAGCCGGGGCGAGGTTGAAAGAAGAGTCTTAATTTGCTATACTAAAGCGGATGAAAGCGAGGCAATTATGAAGAAAATAAAATATATGGCAGTTGTACTTGCCACAGGACTACTGTTGGCCGGCTGTGAGGAGGATGAGACACAGAATAATAAAGATGCATATCGGCAGATAGGCATCAACTGTATGCAGGAGGGTGACTATGAGGGCGCCATTGATGCATTTCAGAATGCACTGGACCAGTCGCTGGCAGTTGTGGGAGAAGAAGAAATAGATACCTGTTATTATAAAGCAGCAGCACAGTATGCCGCAGGAAAGAAAGAGGATGCCATTGAGACCTATCAGGCATTAATCAATTATGACAAGAAAAATGCCCAGGCATATTTCCTGTTAGGAGAACTGTACCGGAAAGAAAATGACATGGATAAAGCAAAAGAAAATTTTAATCTGGCAGCACAGTATGCCGGCAGTGACTATGAAATGTATATTGCTTTGTACCAGGAGTGTTATGCCGCAGGAATGCAGACCGAAGGTCAGGAGTATCTGAAAAAAGGTATTGAAGCAGGTGGTAAATCAGCGGAGGACTATGCCCAGAGAGGCAGAATTTATCTATTACTGGGAGATTATGATAATGCGGAAACAGAGCTTACGACAGCCATTAATAAAAAGAGCACGGAAGCTTCTTTGTATATGGCACAGCTCTATGAAGTGAAAGGCGAAGATGAGAAGGCAGCCGGATTATATAAAGAATATATCGATGAAAATCAGGATAATCCGACAGCATTGGTCTGTCTGGGAGGAATGGAATTAGAAAAAGGTAATTATGACAGTGCAATAAACTATCTTAAGATGGCACTGGATTTAGATGCAGGCTCACAGAAGCAGGAGGCGCAGCGTAATCTGATACTGGCATATGAACAGAGCGGAGATTTCGCATCTGCAAAAAGCGAGATGGAGGATTATACAAAGAATTATCCGAATGACGAAGAAGCTGCCCGGGAATACTTGTTTTTGATGACACGTTAAGCAAAAAGGGCAAAATGTATGGGACAGGAAAACGAGGGAAAAAGGCAGAGAGGAACAATACGAAAATGAGCGAAACCTATGAGATTATCGTGCTGGATTTAGATGGCACCTTAACCAATTCAAAGAAAGTCATTACACCAAAGACGAAAGACGCACTGATGCGGATTCAAAAAGAAGGGAAAAAAGTAGTGCTGGCATCCGGCCGTCCTACCGGGGGCATCGTAAAGCTGGCAGACGAACTGGATTTGAAGAGCTATGGCGGATTTGTACTGGCATTTAATGGTGGAAAGATTATTAATTATGAGACCGGAGAGATTGTATACAATAAGACAATACCGGTAGAACTGGTGCCGGCAGTGTATGAGCAGGCATGCAGACTGGGTGTGGGCGTGCTTACTTATAAAGGAAATACCATCATCCATGGAAACGGAGTGAATGAATACAGCAGTATCGAGGCAAAAATTAACGGAATGCCGATGGAAGAGGTAGATAATTTCGCAGAATATGTAGATTATCCGGTAAATAAATTCCTGATGACAGGAGAACCGGAAAAGATTGCAAAAGCACAGGATGTGATGCGGCAGACCTTTGGAGAACAATTAAACATTTTCCGCTCAGAACCGTTTTTCTTAGAAATTGTTCCACCATCCATTGATAAGGCTTATTCTCTTGGAAAACTGTTAGAATATCTGGGAGAAAAGAAGGAGCAGATGATCTGCTGTGGAGATGGCTTTAATGACAAGTCTATGATTGCATTTGCCGGGCTTGGTGTGGCAATGGCAAACGCACAGCCGGAGGTAAAAGAGGTCGCAGATTATATTACCACTTCCAATGATGAAGACGGAGTGGCGCTTGTAATAGACAAATTCATGTAAGGAAGGCGTATGGCATGCAGAAAATAACAGAACTATTGTCAAAGGGAAAATCACCATATCATGTAACAGAATGGACAGGAAAGCAGTTACAGGAGGCAGGGTATGAAGAATTAAAGCTGCAGGAATCCTGGCGGCTTCATGCAGGCGGTAAATACTATGTAAGACCGTATTCCGGTATGGTAGCAGCATTCGCTGTTCCGGAACAGCTGGACAGAAAGACGGCACTCCGCCTGATGCTGGCCCATACAGATTTTCCATGTTTTAAAATAAAACCGAATCCTGAAGTGAAGACGAAGGATTACAGGCAGTTAAATGTGGAGCCATATGGCGGTATGCTCAAAAATACATGGTTTGACCGTCCACTTGGAATTTATGGGAAAGTGGTATTAGAATCGGAACATCCATTTGCACCGGAAGTAAAGCTTTTCGGAAGTGAGGAACCGGCAGCAGTGATTCCGTCATTAGCACCACACCTGAACCGTGAGGCAGGCGGAAAACAGGAATATGATATGCAAAGAGAACTGCTTCCACTGCTTGGAATAGAGCAGGACGGAGACGTTACAGAGAATTTTTTCACGGATTACTTAAAAGAACAGTTTGGGGCAGAGGCAAATAAGGTTTTAAGCTATGATTTATTCCTTACCAATATGGATGAACCGGAATTAATAGGAAGTGATAAGAAGCTTCTTTCTTCTCCGAGAATCGATAATCTGGCATCGGTAGCAGCAATTCTGGAGACAATGTGTGAAAAAACGACCGGAGATTCACTGGTTGTGGCAGGATTATTTGATAATGAGGAAATCGGCAGCCGCTCCAAGCAGGGAGCAGACAGCAGTCTTCTTAAGGATATCATAATGAAGATTGGTGCAGCCTTTGGAATGGCAGAAACAGAGGTAAATGATATGCTCCGGGGAGGCTTTCTCTTGTCTATAGACGGAGCTCATGCCGTACACCCGAATTACACAAATAAATCAGATATTACGAATGATGTGATATTGGGAAAAGGAATTACCGTAAAGACTTCTGCCAGCCAGCGGTATCTTTCTGACAGTGAGGCAACAGCGGTGGTGATGCAGCTTTGTAAAAAGACAGATATTCCATATCAGGTGCAGGTAAACCGTTCCGGCATGCCGGGTGGACAGACCCTTGGACCGATTGTGGTTTCCTATCTGCCGATGCAGGGAGCGGATATTGGAATTCCGATGCTTGCCATGCATTCTGCAAGAGAACTGGCAGATATGAGAGATTATCAGGCATTGGTAATGTTTTTGAAAATATTTTCTGCATAAAGAAATTGCAAAAAAAGTTGAATTTTTTGGAAAAATATCACAAAATGTCGTTGACAATCGGTAAGATTCAGTACAAAATTAGTAGTATAGCGTAATGCACAGAAAGTGCATTGATTGGAGGAAATATATGGCATTGGGAAAGAATAAAAAAATTATAAATCTGGTTCAGTCAATCAGTGAGATGAAAGAAGAGAATTATGCTGCAGGTTCACCGGAACTGCAGAATATGTATGAACGCATGAGCGCTGGCAGACGTCAGCTTGCACAGGTATATGGGGAAGATATGCAGGCAGTTATGACAATGAGTGCCTTAGGCCTGAAAGTTGGACATGATACCGTAAAGATGACAACGACAGCAGAGGATGTCAATACAGCAACAAAGGCAATCCATGATGCAGCAGCAGAAACATCCAGTATTGCAGAGGAAGTAAGAAATGCCCATGAGGGTCTGACCAATACAATTGTTGATGTATCAGAGAAAACTACTGATATTTATAAGAAGATAGAGAATGGCCAGGAAGAACTGACAGCTATCCGGGATTTATCCAAAGATGCAATCTCAGAATCCACAGAAATGAAGAAGAATATGGATGCATTGATGGATGTTATCAATCATATGAATGAAGTCATTGAAGGTATCAATGCAATTTCCGAACAGACCAACCTGCTGGCATTGAACGCATCAATCGAGGCAGCAAGAGCAGGAGAAGCAGGAAAGGGATTTGCCGTTGTAGCGGAAGAAATCCGTCAGCTGGCAGAGGGAACCAAACAGTTAACCGGAAATATGGGTGAATTCGTAGAAGGAATCCGCGATGCTTCTGAGAAGAGTTCTAAGAGTGTGGATGTTGCAATTACATCTCTTGACAATATTGATCAGAAGATTAATGCTGTATGGAATATTAATGACGAGAACAAGAAAAATGTTGGAACCATCAGCGAATCGATTGGTTCCCTTGCTGGTATCAGTGAAGAAATCAGCAGCTCCATGAATGTGCTGGAAACCCAGGTGTCCTGTATTGAAGACCAGTGCGGTAATCTCAGCAATGATGCAGAATTGCTGACCGTTATAAATGGAAATTTAAAAGGTTCGGTAGAACCATTAACCCAGGTTGAAACGGGTATGGATAATGTGGCGAAGGTTATAGGAGAAATGAGCCGTGATGCATTTTACCGTATGGATAATGCAGTTTTTGATGCTTATGTACAAAAAGCAATGGAAGCACATAGGGCATGGCTTGAGACTTTACATACCATGGTAACTGAGAAGAATGTCCTTACGTTACAATTTGATGATACAAAATGCGGCTTTGGTCATTTTTACTATTCCATGCATCCGGAAAATCCGGCAATTGCACCGGTCTGGAATGCACTGGCAGAGAAACACAGAAGATTCCATGGATATGGAAAAGAAGTGCAGCAGGCACTGTTTGATGAGAACGCGGAAAAAGCAGAAGAAATTTATCTGGAAGCAGAGAAATGCTCAAATGAATTACAGAATGATTTTGCTGCAATTTTAAATATTTCTGCAGGATTATCCCAGAACGGACAGAGTGTGTTTGCATAAACAGAAAGTAAGAAAAGGATATTTTATGCCTGAATTTTTTGAAAACAATGAAATGGAAGAAAGAGTCATCCTGGTTGGCGTAAGCAGCCAGGATGGCGATGATACAGAAGACTCCCTGGATGAATTGGAGGAGCTGGTGAAGACTGCCGGAGCAGTAACGGTGGGCAGGGTAATCCAGAACCGTCAGACAATACATCCGGGGCTTTATATTGGTAGCGGAAAAGTAGAAGAGCTGCTGGATGAAATTGCATGGACCAATGCAACAGGAATTGTCTGCGATGACGAACTAAGCCCGGCACAGCTTCGGAATCTTTCAGATACCCTGAACGTAAAAGTGATGGACAGAACCTTAATTATCCTTGATATTTTTGCTGCCAGAGCATCTACCAGTGAAGGAAAGATACAGGTGGAACTGGCACAGCTTCGTTACCGCATGAGTCGTCTTTCCGGCATAGGAAAGAGTATGTCAAGGCTGGGAGGAGGAATTGGAACGAGAGGTCCGGGAGAGAAAAAGTTAGAGGTAGACCGTCGTCTGATTGCATCAAGAATCAGCCAGCTCAAACGGGAGTTAGAGGAAGTGAAACGGCACCGGGAAGTGAATCGTGTGGCAAGACAGCGGAATCATGTTCCGGTGGCAGCGATTGTAGGGTATACCAATGCCGGTAAATCAACCCTTTTAAATGCTCTGACCGGAGCTGGAATTCTTGCAGAGGATAAACTTTTTGCAACCTTAGACCCGACTACCAGAATGTTAGAACTTCCGGGAAGCCAGAAGCTTTTGCTTACGGATACGGTAGGGTTTATCCGAAAACTGCCGCATCATCTGATTGATGCCTTCCGTAGTACTTTAGAGGAAGCTAAGTATGCAGATTTTATCATTCATGTGGTGGATGCATCCAATCCACAGGCTGCCAAGCAGATGCATATTGTATATGAGACATTGCACCAGTTAGAGGTTACAGATAAAAAGATATTGACATTGTTTAATAAGCAGGATGCTATTACAGACCGGGAACCATTGCGGGATGGCAGGGCAGATATTACTTTACGGGTATCTGCAGCAAGAGGTGATGGACTAGAAGAACTGAAAGACTGCCTCGCCCGGATACTACGGGAGAACAAACGATATCTTGAGACAGTGCTGCCATATGACAAGGGTGGATTGCTGCAGCAGATAAGAGAAACAGGAGAATTAATAGCAGAAGAATATCTGCCGGAGGGAATCCGTATAGAAGCATATGTACCTCCGGAGCTATTTGAGAAAATACATGCATGAGCAGATTGCCCCAGAACTGCTTGTATGCTAAAATAGGAGCAACAGGAGGTATTCCACATGACAATCTTAATAAAAGGTGGCCGCATTTTAGATCCGGCTACGAAAACAGATGATGTAATGGACCTTTTCATAGAAGATGGAGTCATTACCAAAAGAGGAAAAAATATCAAGAAAAAGGCAGAGAAGACTATCGATGCCAAAGGACTGTATGTAATGCCGGGACTCGTTGATATGCATGTGCATTTGCGGGATCCAGGATTTACTCATAAGGGTGATGTTGAAACAGAAACCCGTTCCGCAGCAAGAGGCGGATATACCACGGTACTTGCAATGCCAAATACCAAGCCGGTGGTAGATAATGCTGATGTGGTACGTTATGTACATCATAAGGCAGAAAGTGTCGGACTGGTGCATGTATTACAGGTTGGTGCTGTAACAAAAGGACAGCAGGGAGAGGAATTAGCTGACATCAAAGAGATGGTGGAGGCAGGAAGCCCTGCAATCAGTGAAGATGGCAAATCAGTCATGAATTCACTTCTTGCAAGAGATGCCATGCTGGTAGCAAGAGACTGTAACATTCCGGTACTGTCACATTGCGAAGATAAGAATCTGGTTGGCTCCGGCGTGGTCAACGAGGATGAGAATGCAAAACGGTGGGGACTGGCTGGAATTACCAATTCCGTAGAAGATATCATGATTGCAAGAAATATCCTGTTATCCAAAGATACCGGTGCACACCTGCATCTTTGCCACTGCTCCACAAAGAACAGTGTAATCATGGTAAAATATGCCAAGTTAGAGCATATTCCGGTATCCGCAGAGGTATGTCCGCATCATTTTACACTGACATCAGATGATATGGTAGAGGGAGATACTAATTATAAGATGAATCCGCCACTCCGCCGGAAAGATGATGTGGAGGCATTGAAAAAGGGACTTTCCGACGGAACCATGGAAGTCATTTCTACAGACCATGCACCGCATACAGCAGATGAAAAAAATAGCAGCATGGTAAAGGCACCATTCGGAATCGTTGGAATGGAAACTGCAGCAGCACTGACTTATACAGAACTCGTGCTGGGTGGATACTTAACACCGATGCAGATGGTAGAGAAGATGAGCTATAACCCGGCACAGATTCTTCATTTGAAGAAAGGAACTTTGGAAGAGGGAAGAATGGCAGATGTCATGCTTTTTGATCCGGAATGCACTTATGCCATTGATAAGAACAAGTTCTGGTCGAAAGCAAAGAATACACCATTCCACAGCAGAAAAGTAACCGGTAAAGTAATGATGACTATCTGTGACGGCAAAATTGTATATGATGCAGCAGAAGAATAAGAAAAAGAAAGGCTTAAAGATATGATTAACAAATTAATTAAAAAAATCGAGAAAACCCATGCACCAATCGTTGTCGGCTTAGATCCGATGTTAGATTATGTTCCGGAACATATTAAGGCAGCAGCATTTAAGGAGCATGGTGAGACTTTAGAGGGTGCAGCAGAAGCAATCTGGCAGTTTAACAAAGCAATTGTAGATGCCACTTATGATCTGATTCCTGCTGTAAAACCACAGATTGCCATGTATGAGCAGTTTGGAACAGAGGGTGTGAAAGCATATCAGAAGACAGTAGATTACTGCCACTCCAAAGACCTTGTGGTAATCGGAGATGTAAAACGTGGCGATATCGGTTCTACATCCGCAGCTTATGCAGTGGGACATCTTGGTAAAGTCCAGGTGGGAAGTAAGAAGCTTTCTGCTTTTGATGAAGACTTTGCAACCGTTAATCCATATCTTGGTTCAGACGGAATCAAGCCTTTCCTGGAAGTATGTAAAGAAGAGAAAAAAGGTATCTTCATTTTAGTTAAGACCAGCAATCCATCCAGTGGAGAATTCCAGGACAGATTAATTGATGGCAGACCACTGTATGAATATGTCGGTGAAAAGGTAGCACAGTGGGGCGAAGAAGTCATGGGAGATAACTACAGCTATGTGGGAGCAGTAGTAGGAGCAACCTATCCGGAGATAGGAAAAGTCCTTCGTAAAGTAATGCCAAAGAGCTTTATCCTGGTTCCGGGATACGGTGCCCAGGGTGGAAAAGGAGCGGACTTAGTACATTACTTCGACGAAAACGGACTGGGTGCAATTGTCAATTCATCCCGTGGAATCATTGCAGCATATAAGCAGGAGGCTTATGCATCTTTTGGAGCAGAACATTTTGCAGATGCATCCAGAGCAGCAGTAGAGGCAATGATAAAAGATATCGATGGAGCTTTACAGGCAAGATAGGAGAAGAAGATGGCAGAGAAGTTTAAAGAACAGGCGATTATTATCCGCCAGGAAGAAATTGCGGATGACATTTACAGTATGTGGCTGCGTACGGAAGAGATTGCAGCGCATGCAAAAGCAGGTCAGTTTGTATCTGTATATTGTAATGAAGGAAGCAGGCTGCTTCCAAGACCAATCAGTATCTGTGAAATTGATAAAAAGGATAATGCCATCCGTCTGGTATACCGTAAAGTTGGAAAGGGAACAGAAGAGTTTTCCGGTATGCATACCGGCGGAATTCTTAATATAACAGGACCGCTGGGAAATGGATTTCCGAAGAAAGAAAAGAAAGCGTTCTTAATTGGGGGTGGAATTGGTATTCCGCCAATGTTAGAGCTGGCAAAAGAAATGGACTGTGAAAAGCAGATGGTACTTGGTTTCCGGGATGAGCTTTTCCTGATGGATGAATTTCGTGAAGAAGGAGAAGTCTATGTGGCAACTGAGGACGGAAGTGCCGGGACAGAAGGAAATGTATTGGATGCCATCCGTGAAAATGGGCTGACAGCAGATATTATCTATGCCTGCGGACCAAAGCCGATGCTGGCAGCTATTAAGGAATATGCAAAAGAGAAACAGATTGAGTGCTGGATTTCCATGGAAGAACGTATGGCTTGTGGAATCGGAGCCTGTTTAGCCTGCGTGTGCCAGTCTAAGGACAAGGACGAACATTCCAATGTCAATAACAAACGTGTATGTAAAGAAGGACCGGTTTTCCGGGCTGAGGAGGTGGAACTTTAATGAATACAAGAGTAAATCTGGCAGGAGTATTATTGAAGAACCCGATTATGACAGCATCCGGAACCTTTGGCTCCGGTCAGGAATACAGTGAATTTGTAGATTTGAATAAACTGGGTGCAGTAGTGACGAAAGGTGTTGCCAATGTACCATGGCCGGGGAATCCGACCCCTCGTGTGGCAGAAGTGTACGGTGGAATGTTAAATGCTATCGGTTTACAGAATCCTGGTATTGATGTATTTGTACAGCGTGATATTCCATTTCTTACCCACTATGACACACGCATTATTGTAAATGTTTGTGGAAAAACAGCCTCCGATTATATAGAAGTTGTGGAAAGACTGGCCGAACAGCCGGTAGATATGCTGGAAATCAATATTTCCTGCCCAAATGTCAAAGAAGGCGGTATTGCCTTTGGACAGAATGCAGCTTCTGTAGAAGAAATTACAAAAGAAGTGAAAAAATATGCAAGACAGCCGGTTATTATGAAATTGAGCCCGAATGTAACGGATATTACAGAGATGGCAAAAGCGGCAGAAGCAGGCGGAGCAGATGTGATTTCCCTGATTAATACACTGACTGGAATGAAGATTGATGTAAACCGCAGAAAATTTGCTTTAGCAAACAGAACTGGTGGGATGTCCGGACCGGCAGTGCATCCAATTGCAGTGCGTATGGTATATCAGGCAGCCCAGGCAGTGAATATTCCGATTATCGGAATGGGAGGTGTACAGAGCACTGAAGATGCATTGGAACTGATACTGGCAGGAGCAACCGCAGTATCTGTGGGAACTGCAAACTTTACTAATCCTACCGCAACGATTGATATTATCAATGGTATACAGGATTATATGGAAAATAATGGAGTTGAAGATATCAATGAACTGATTGGTGCAGTCACTGATTAATGGGACTGTTTTTGGTGCTGCCGGAGAGATAAAATGATGTCCAGGGATAAAATGTAAGTAATGTAATTGACGGAAAGGATAGAAACAGTGGAAAAGATTTGGAATTTCTTTGAAAATCTTAATGAACTTGTATATGTCTCAGATGTTGATACCTATGAGCTTGTGTATATGAACCGGAAAACACGGGAAAACTTTGGATTTCAGACCCAGGAGGAAATAAAAGGAAAGAAATGTTATGAGGTGATGCAGCATAATGCCGCCCCTTGTAGTATGTGCAATAATCAGGAACTGGTAGAAGGTGAGTTTAAAGAATGGAAGTATTATAATCCGGTTCTTGGCAAACATCTGTTGTTGAAGGATACTATGCTGGAACAGGATGGTCGACGTTACCGGGTAGAAATTGCACTGGATGTCAGCAACGAAGAAAAACAGGGAAGTCTGATTCAAAACTATGAAAATATGGAGGCTATTATAAATGAGGGCATAAGAATTTCGTTAAATGCCCCTACGTCAGAACAGTCGCTGGAAATTATTCTGGAATATCTTGGAAAGGCATTGAATGGAGAACGTACCTATATTTTTGAAAAAAACTTATTGGGAAATGACGATAACACCTATGAATGGGTAGCGAATGGTATCAGGCCTGAGAAAGATAATTTGCAGAATGTTCCGGCTGAAGTATGCGAGAACTGGTACCGCAATTTTAGGGAAGGCAAAAATATTATCATTGGTAATCTGGAAAATATACGTGAGAGTGATCCACTGCAGTATGAGAATCTGAAACAACAGAATATTTCAACGCTGGTAGTAGTTCCACTGTATGAAGGGCAGAAAATCATCGGTTTTTATGGAGTTGATAATCCTCCCGAAAAAATGTTGGATTATACTTCTAATATGCTTCAGATTATGGGATATTT
This sequence comes from Roseburia amylophila, assembly GCF_025567465.1. Taxonomy (NCBI): domain Bacteria; kingdom Bacillati; phylum Bacillota; class Clostridia; order Lachnospirales; family Lachnospiraceae; genus Roseburia; species Roseburia amylophila. Next base: position 81,461 of record NZ_JAOQKI010000002.1, on the reverse strand, counting down.
TATTGTCTCCAGCATCAGAAGGCGTAATCTGGTGCGGGAATTGGAACGGATGAGCTATAGTGACCAGCTTACGAAACTTGGAAACCGGTTTGCCATGGAACAGTATGTTACAGATGCATCAGGGACTTCAGGCTTTGGTGTGGTGTATTGCGATATTACAGGACTGAAAAGGGTAAATGATACTTTAGGTCATCAGGCAGGTGACCAGCTCATTCTGCGTGCCGGCGAATTACTCCGTGAGGAATTTTCAGACTATGGACTGTTCCGTATTGGAGGGGATGAACTTCTGGCACTGTGTGCAGGTATCGGAGAAGAGGAACTGAAGCAGCGGATAGAACGTATGAAGGCTGGCATGAAGAAAAAAGATGTAGTAATGGCAGTCGGATCAGTATGGCAGGAAAGCTGGGAGCGTGGATTTGACCTCTTGCTGATGGAAGCTGAACGCAGAATGTATCAGGAAAAAGCAGCTTATTATAATAATGCCGGTATAGACCGGCGACATTAAGAAAAACGCATTGAGGTTTTCAGGGAAGTATGGTAGCATAAGAAATTAGGTAAAAGAAAAAAGTGTGTAGTAATTCGTAGGAAGGATACGCCAAATATCAAGAGTGGCAGTGAATTCGTCCATGTGTTTGTAGAGATACAGATGCATGGACTTTTTTTATTTTGGTTACCGGCACAGAGCAGTGAACAGCCGATAGAAGCTGGAAAACAGGAGCAAATGGAGCCGGAAGAGAATGAGTTTCTGGATTGCTCGTTTGGTGTGTCATCCGTGTGGGCTTGCTTTTTATTCGGATATTCGTATATAATGTATTGTATTGAGTATTATCCATGCGGATCCTCTCCGCATTGGAATTGGAAGCATCCGCAAAAAGGAAGTGAACGCTATGACCTGCGACGAGGCTTTATACCGCCAATATCTGAGCGGCGACGACGAAGGACTCAATGCCCTGATGAAAAAATACGGCGACCCCCTGACCCTGTATATCGACGGCTATCTGCACGACGTTCACGAGTCCGAAGAGCTGATGCTGGACGTTTTCGCCTATCTGTTCACGAAAAAGCCCCGCATCCGGGACGGCGGCCTCAAGGCGTATCTCTATAAGGCGGCGCGGCACATGGCGCTGCGCCACAAGAGCAAACGAAAGCCACTGTTTAGCCTTGATGCGCTGACCAACGAGCCGGACGGACGGCTGCTGACGGAGGAGATCATCCGGACGGAGGAGCGAAACCGCATTCTGCATTTCTGCATGAGCGAAATGAACCCGGACTATCGGGAAGTCCTGTATCTCACCTATTTTGAGGATATGAGCTACGCACAGGCGGCGGAGGTCACGGGAAAAACGGTAAAACAGATCACCAACATGGTGTATCGCGGAAAAGAGAGCCTACGAAGGCTCTTAGAACGGGAGGGAATCACAAATGCGGAGTCATGAGGAACGGGTCACGGAGACCAAGCGGCGCATTGCTAAAATTGAACAGGAGAAACGGCTGCGGCGCAATACGATCACCATGGCTTCCGCTGTGGCGGCGTGCCTTGTGCTGCTCATAGGCGCGTCCCTCGCCATGCCCGGCATTGCCGCAAGCATCCAGACAGGCGATTATTGCGGCTTTGAAACTGCGGCAAGCATCTTTCACAGCGGCGTAGCTTTGGGATATATTGTCATCGGGCTTCTGGCGTTTTTACTGGGCGTGTGCGTGACCGTTTTGTGCTTCCGGCTGCGGCAGATGAACCGTGAGGACGGGCAGGACAAAGAAAGCGAGGGAATTCATGGAGCTGATTGAGAACCTGCTGCAATTACTGACCACATTCGTCGGTGCGCTACTTTCGGGTATCTCTTGCCGAAAAAGTGGGCGGCAGGCGTACTTCCTGCTGCTGTGCTTCTACGGCTGCTTTGCCCTCGGTGCGCTCTACTGGACGCTGTATCTGCTGCTGTTCGATACCACGCCGCGGGTCTTTTATGTGTCGGAGTTCGGCTGGGTGGCCAGCGTAATTTTCCTACGCATTTTGCAGGCCACGCTGACCGGAACAAATGAGCGCAGTTTCCACTGCCGCAGGGCATGGCTTGCGCCTGTGTTCGGCGTGCCGCTGCTGGCGTTCTACTGCACTTTCGGGGACATTTTCTCCAACCTGATCTGGTGCGGCATGATGATATGGCTCTCCTTCTGCGCCATTCGAGGGCTTGCCTATGCGAAAACGCAGACGGGCACAGCGCGGAATATGCGGTGGTTTCACATCGGCGTGCTGTGCTTTGTGTACGCAGAATACCTGCTGTGGACGGCGGGCTGCTTCTGGCCGGATACCTCTCCGGCAAGTCCAACCTTCTGGTGCGATATGCTGCTGACGCTTGCGATTCTGGGGCTGCTGCCTGCCACGAGAGAGGCGGTGGAAGCATGACCTACATCGAAAACATCTTCATCTGCATGGTATCTCCCCTGCTGGTGGCCGCTCTGTGCATGGGCAGGCGGCAGCTCCGCTTCTTCCTGTTCTGCATTGCCGGAATGGGGGTGTGCCTGCTCTCGGCCTATATCAACACCTTCCTCGCGGCGGTGTGTCAGGCGGACGCCCTTGCCGCCACGGCGGAGATCGCGCCGGTGGTGGAGGAAATGATGAAGCTGCTGCCGCTGATGTTCTATCTGCTGGTGTTTGAGCCGGAGGGGGATAAAATCAAGGCTGCCGCCATCACGGTTGCCCTCACTTTCGCCACCTTTGAAAATGTGTGCTATCTCATCCAGAACGGCGCGGACCGCTTCTCCTTCATCTTCTTCCGGGGCTTCGGCACGGGCGCGATGCACGTCCTCTGCGGCTTGATCGTGGGCGGCGGGCTTGCCTACATGTGGCGGCGGACGTGGCTGAAGGTTGCAGGCACCTGTGGGCTGCTGGGCGCAGCCATCACCCTCCATGCCATCTACAATCTGCTCATCGCCTACGGCGGCGCGGCGCAGTACATCGCCTACGCCCTGCCGGTGCTGCTGGTGGCGGCAGGAAGGCTATCCGTTTTCCGATTATCACGGAAGTAATAACCGAATATCCACTCTTTGAGAGCTGCTTTTTGGCAGCTCTCAAATTTTTGTGAAAAATTATGCGTTTTGGGTGAGAGTTTTTTCGTTTTTTTGTACCTATATAAGTGAAAGGGTTTTTATCACAGTTTCAGACAAACCGGAAGGGGGGTTCAAACGAAATGTACGATACCGCAAGACGGGTCGCACTCGTCAAGCAGCGGGTGCGGGAAAACAACCGCCGAAGGCAGCAACGCGGCATATATGGACTGAGCGCCGCGTGTATGCTGCTGTTCGCGGTGCTGATGCAGGCGGCAGACGCATTTGCAGTGCAGGGACAGACCGCCGCATGGGGCAGCTTCGGCGCGATGCTTCTGCGGGAGGACGCAGGCGGCTATGTGCTGGTGGGCGTCGTCTCCTTTGCTGCGGCGGCAGCGATCACTGCGCTGTGCTTTCGGCTCAGAAACAGAGAAAACTGTAGAAAAGGCGGAGAGGATAAGCCCGCCCGACACGAAAAGGAGGAGAAAAGCCAATGAAAAAACGAATACTCAGTATCTTGCTTCTATGCTGCATGGTGCTGACCATGCTGCCGACAACTGCGTTTGCATCGGTGAGCGATTCGCTGGGCAACACACCTGAGGAAAATCAGGCGATTTTGGAGCAGCTCGCCGACCTGACTGGCGGTAGCAGCGACCAGGTGCTTTCCATGCTGAACGCTTTGGGGCTGCTGGATGAAGACGGCAATTTCAAGGTGGATCAAACCATCACGCTGGACGGCCAGGTGTTGACACTGGCGGCCGTCATGGAACTGCTGGAAAATCCCGCCACGGATCTCACCCGTATAGCCGACGTGGATGGGACTCCGGTGGCGCTGGGCGATTTGAAGACCATGATCCAAATCGAACAGGAGCTGCAGCGGATCAAGGACACCTATTTCTCCGGCAGGGAGTTTACTGGGGAAGCACTGGAGAATCTCAACAGCCTGATGGAGCAGCTGGAGCTGCAGGGTATCAGTTTGCAGTATTCCGCCTCTGCCACAAAGCCTGAGGGCGTTGAGACGGTGGATATGAGCGGCATGATGAGCCAAACACTGGAGAGACAAGCAAACAACGAATGGAAATCCGGGACTTTTACTGTATACCGCGGAAAACCGGCCGGCTTTTCCTACCGCATTCAAGGAGGCCAGCTCAGCAAGTATATCACCGATGTGGAGGTCTCGATAGGCGAGACGAGTAAGGTCGTCGAGCAAAGCGACGGGTCCTACAAGCTGACCTATGACGTAGGCGAAACTTACAGTTTAGGTGGTTGTAAAATCACTGTCAAGGTTCAAACCAATGGAGGGAACCCAGACTGGCTCAAGGATTCTTATTCCTATGGCGACCTGCTGGGGATGATCGAATTTTACGATGCGGAAAATCTGGTGTTCTATGACGGCGCCGCTTATGCCGACCACTGTCAGCTCAAGCTAAAAAAGACGGTTGACGCCCCCGCAATAAAAACATCAATGACCGCGCCGGACTATGAGAAAACATACAAAAGTGAAGGCACAATACAGGGGGATATGTATATTCCTTTGCTGGCGGATGAATACAATGCCGGCGAGGGTGCCAAAAATCCGGATTTCGTTGCACTAAGCGATACCATCGGAATTCTGGAGGGCGCCCGCAACTCGGTGCTTCCCGGCGGCTCATCCAAATTTTATCAGCCATACCAAATCGACGCCAGCATCAAGTTTGACTGGAACCCCGGCAAAGAGACCTATACCGGCCCTGCGCCGTATGGCTATGATAGTGCCACACAACCCCATGCCCCGTTCTATCTGATGGAGTACAAGTTCGATGAAGCAGATCTGACGCCCACCAGCGGCGACAGAAAGAAACCGGGGAACTGTACGATTCAAAAGGGCAGTACGGTCAAAATCTCCCTGCAGTCTACCACGCAAAACAGAGGGGATCAGAAGTACTGGCTGCCCTTCCGACTGTATATGAAGAGTGTAATTGACGACCAACCATATGCCTCCGCCACCGTCAATACCAGCAGCGTCACCGCCAGGCTGTTGGACACGGACGCCCCCATCATTCAAAGCGTCACGGCCCCGGCGGGAACCTATGCCAGCGGACAGCATGTGCCCATCACAGTTACCTTTAACGAGTTCGTGGATCTTAGAAACGCCAGCGTGACCATCAATGGCAAAGAGTATACCGCCGCTGCTCTTTCCATGAACAACTACGGTGTCACGGCAATGCTCTGGTACCCGGTGCAGGATGCGGATGCCACCACGGTCACCGTCAATGGTATGACCGGTGTGGAAGATGTTTTCGGCCATATGCTGGATACCACACTCTATCAAGGCGATTCGATTATCGACGTTACGCTGAAGAGCGTCTTGATGCGCAACGCTTCCACCGAACTGACGGCCACCTACGCCAACGGCAAGGCATCGTTCACGATGCAGGCCAACATGGCGCAGGACTACGAGACCGCATACAGCAATTATCACACCCCGGAAGGAACAGAGCCGAAGGAAGCCCCTTTCCGCCTCGAGCTGAGGTACGACTCCGCGGTTGAACCAATCCATCTGCAGGTCTATCTGGACACAGAGAAGGAAGCCTTCACCATTAGCGACTACGCAATCGCACCCGCGGCTAACACCCGCACCTATACGGTGACGCTGCAGGCCAACGAGGGCACGAAAGACGCTCCTGACTGGGTGAATGTTCTTCCCCTGACCCGGCAGTTCACGGTGCCAAAGAAAGTTTCCGCGCACACGGTGACCATCGTCCCGGAAGCGAATGACGCCGACTATACGATTTCCCTCGGCGAAACCACCCGCCCCACGCTTAGGGCCGAGGTTTTTGGGGAAGGCGGTGAGCAGGCAAGCTACACCACCGGCAAATGGAGCAGCAGTGACACGCTCATTGCCACCATCAACGAGGATACCGGCGTTGTTGCCACCACAGGAACCAAGGTGGGAGCCGTCACCTTTACCTTTACGGCGGACAACGGGACTGAGGACGCTACCGATGATGTGACGGGCGAGTCAGAGCCCTATACCGTGACGGCAGGCGATTCCTTAGCACTGGTGATTCCCGGCGGATCGTCCATCGTGACGCGGGTAAATCAGCCCGCCACCGTGCTGTGGAGCTCCAACGCCGCGCTGATGGCACCGGACAAAGAGTTCAATTACAGGATTGACCTGTATGAGGGCAACTACGCGAATGAGGCGGCGCTGAGCGGCCTCAATCCCGTTGCGACTTATACCGCCGGCAAGGATAAAAACAGCGTGCGGATCGAGGAGAATGTGCTCTCCAGGCTCTCCAACGGCGATACCCCTGCCTACACGGTATTGGTCTCCATGCCGCACCCCAACGCCGAGGGTGAGAACGTCCGCCTGTCGGCACTTGCCTGGATCATCGTGCAGGCACCACCTGCCACAGCCAAGCTGACACCGCCCCAGAGCATTTACCTCACGGATACCGACAGCGCCGTCAATATCGACTGGTCGGTGGAAAACGCCACTGACGGGGCCTCTCAACAGCCCACGCTGACCATTACCCGGGTCACAGAGGACAACACCACCCAAGAGGTGGCCAGAGAGAGCCTATCCGGTACCTCCGGAAGCTTCTCCCTGTCATTGCAGAGTGTGAAGGACGGCAATCTAAAGGACACCTATCAAGTGGTTTTAAGCGTGGAGAACCCTGGTGAGGAATCTCCCAGCACAGACTCCTTCCCCCTGTATGTCTACGATGCCGACGCACTGAAGGTGCAGGACGACAAAGGAGACACGATTTCTAAGCTGACCATGGACAATACCTCCAAGGTCAGCGGCAGCCTGCCCACTGATACAGCTGAAATTTTGCAGCTGCGCCAGGAGTTGGGGCTGATCGAGTACATAGGCATCAACTATGACGAGTACGGATGGAACTCCTTTAAAGACGGCATCCGGTGGCTCTCCAGCAACAACAATGCCATTTCCGTCAACTACAAGCAGGGCGGACTGTATGAGGACATCAGAAACTTCTCCTTTGATTCCTACCTTCCCGAAACCAAAATGGCGCTGTCCGGCTTGGCCAACGGTACCGCAACCGTCACGGCTACCCATGCCGCCACGGGCATGCGTGCCGATGTACAGGTGACAGCGAAAACGCTGCAAAATAAGTTCTATCTCTTCCAGCTGACGCCTGCAGCGGAAACTACGCTGCAATACACCGATGGCAAAGGTGTGTCCAAAACGGTCACGACCAACAGTGAAGGCGTGCTGGCGCTTTACGAACCCAACGGAATCGCCAGTGAGGTGTCTCTGCAGTCCGGCTCCGGCGCGGATATTTATCTGGGCACCATCTATAAAGAAAATCTGCGTTCCGGCGAGCAGGATGCCACAAAACTGCAGCTTTATCCCTTGAATACCTTCAGCCTTCGGCGAGTCGCCCGGGCATCTGTGACGCTCATCACGCCGGGCGGCGATCCGCTGGCGAACAAGACGGTGACCGTTCGCGGTGGCGTTTATAAAAACGGAGGCTACTGCGAGACAGCTCTGCTGGGCTCCGGGGCAGGAGCACTTGTCAGCGGCATCACCGGCGACACCTATACCACGGATGCGGAGGGAAATATAACCGTCTATCTGGATTCCACCCAGTTCTGGTCGGCCGAAAAGGGCGAGTGCAACACCACGGTGCTTTCCGCTCTGGATCAGCTGGAGTACATTCTGGAGATCAGCGCAATTGACGGCGACAAGTACTATCCGCTGCTGCTGACCGTCAACGGCAAGCTGGGCGTGGATGATGTAATGCGCACCGCAGAGGGCGTTGTCTCTCTGGAGTGCGTGCCGGAAGGGGAGGAAAACAAACCCTTCATTGTGGCGCAAAGCGTTGATTACGGTCTTGCCAACGGTCAGAAGGTGGATGTCCGCAACTCGACTGGGAAGATTGGCCCTAACAGCAGCTTTAAAACAGCAACCCTGCACACCACCATGTTCCTCTGGGGCGAGAAGATTGCCAACGCGAAGAATTACAGTCTCAAGCTGGCGGACGAATACGGCGTTCTTCCTGCCGCCCAGAGCAGCAGTACCACGCAGTATCCCTTCTCATCCATCCCTGTAGCGGAAAACGATCTGACCCTCACCGAGGCCACCATGACCACCTCTGGATGGATCGCCGACGGCAAGGATGTAGGTATGAAAACGCAGCTGAGCCTGAACGGCAGCCTGCTGCAAGAGAAAATAATGCCCTTCCGGGTCGTTGATCTGACCCGAGTGCCCAAGGTGACAGAGGATGAGCGCGTCACCGGTATTCTGCTGACGATGAAGGACTCCAGTGGAGTGAATGACGTTGACTTTGGCGGAGTGGGCGATAGTAACATTCTCAAGGTGCTGACCGGACGGCTGGATGATCTGAGCGGTCCGGTGGACACATCCGTGTTCAAAATGATTATCACCCCTAGCGAAGATCCCTCCGTGTTCCGTGCCATGATTTGGGCCGGGTACAATACGCTGGAGATGGAGGACATGGACTATTCCGAGGACGGCGTGGCCTTGGGTGCGAATGTGCTGACACAGAACCTGGAAGTGGGCGTGCCCGGGACCGGGGATCTGAGTCAGATGGCCAAAGGCACCTATAATCCCGAGGGGGAGTACAAAGCCAACTCCATGGCCGGCAAGGTCACCAACACGGATCTCAACTTGCAGTTGGAGGGCTTTTACGAAGCGGAAATCCGCTATAACGCCGAAAAAAAGGAGTGGGAGGTTTTCACCGTAGGCGGCGGCTTTACCGCCGGCGTTGGCGTGGGCTTCACCTTCAGCGTGAACGCCATGGCTGGCCCCGTACCGTTGACAGCAACCTTTGAGCTGGGTGGTGCCATTCAGCTGGATTTCCGTACCGCAGTGCGCTACGGCCGGCAGGGCGAGGGTACAGAGCTTGCCTGGAGCGATCCAACGGCCACGGCAGTGAATGACTTTTTGACCACGCTGCGTATCAACGCCTATGTCCACGCGTTTGGCGGCATTGGATTTGACTATTCGGTCGTGGCGCTGAAGATCGGCCTATTCGGCAATTTGGATGTGGATAGTCAGAATAAGTTCCTTTCCCGCGCCTATCTTGCCGACGAGACAAAGCGCCAGATCAACGGTCAGGCCCTGGGGATCCAAAGCGAAGTGGGAATCAAATTTGTGGCCAACTTCCTGTTTATCTCCTACGAGGCGGTGATCGCCTCCGGAACCCTTGGAGCTACCAGGACTTTTAATGACTGGAAAACAATCGACAACTACTGGAATAACGCCACCAGTGGGCTGAGCCTTGCCTCGCTGCGGATGGCGGCGGCCCAGAGCGGAATGCAGGTGGCTTCTGGCAGTGCAACGCTCCAAAGCCGGGACTATCTGGAGCAATATGCCCGTACTTGGGGCCAGCCCCAGCAGCGGATGATGCTGTTCTCTCTGAACTCCACCAGTGGGCTGGAAAACATCCAGACCAATGCCAACCCCACATCCTATCCACAGCTCAGCGATGACGGGAAGGTATTGGCCTACATCAACGACGGCAACAGCAGCAGTATTTACGACAGCCGGGCGCATTTCTCCACCCTCAATGGCGGCGTCTATACTCTCTCCAGTGAAATTGACGCTTCCACAGAGTTCCCCGGCTACGGTGACACGAGCGTTTCTTTGTCTGGCACTGGCAGCTTCGCGGCGGCGGCTTGGGTTCGCATGGGCACCGACCTGCCGGGTAAAAATGCCGGTGATTCCGTGACATTGGAAGAGCAAAACCTGCTGATGAACAGCACGGAAATCGTAGTGTCCGTCTATGACGGCACAACCTGGACTTCCACCCGCCTAACCAACGACGGCATGCCGGATCTGGCCCCAGCCACGGCAGTGGGCGGCGACGGCAAGGCCATCGTGTTCTGGCGCAGCGTCTACACCCCCGATCCCGGTACGCAGGACAGCAACAACCTGCTGAACTTCACGACCAGAGATTGTATCATGTACCGTTGCTATGACAGCAGTAACGGCACCTGGAGCGAGTCCAAAATGCTTTATAACGGTGCTACTGGCAGCGTGAAGGCGTTGCAGGCGGCCATGCTGCCCGACGGAACCGCTATGGCGGTTTACTCGCTGGACCGCAGCGGAACCGGAGATACCTCCGCCTACGAGATCGCCTATTGTACCGTGGCTGCTGACGGAACTCCCGGTACAGCCATGCTGGCGACCTGTGACAGCAATCTTGACGAAAACCCCCAGGTCGTTGCAGCCAACTTCGGCAGCGGGGATGACCGATTTGTCATCGGTTGGCATAGTGTCCGAGACGGCAGCAGCGATATCCAGCTGTTGGCTGTGGACGGCAGCGGCACCATGTCCAACAGTTTCCCCGGCTCTCTGTCTGCCCTGACCAGCAGCGGCAACGCCGTCGTGGGCGGAGACTTCCGCTTCGCTTCCCTCAGTGGGGATCATCGCAGCCTCAATGATCTTACCATCGTCTGGAATGAGACTGTCAATGATGCCAACGGCGCGGTAGATCACGGCATTTTGAAGGCGGCCAAGCTGCGCTATGCCACAAATACCTACACTCTGTCTGCACCATTGGAACTGGCAGAGCTGCCGGATCGCACGCTGGCTGACCATTTTGATGCCTATGTCAGCGGCACCAATCAGGTGCAGGCTGCCATTCAGGCAACCCGGTATGACGATAAAAACCCAGAGGTAATCGGCGGCGTGACCGTTCCGGGGGAGGAAACGATCCTCTATACTGCTACCTCTAATTTTATCACCGATGCGGTGGCTGTGGAACAGATCGGTGTGGATTATGCAACGCTGGCATTGAACAGCCTGACACCCATTCGCTTTACCATCCGCAACACCGGGCTGAACGATGTGACAAGCTTAACGGTCAGCCTTGACAGCGGGGAAACCGTCACCCTTACGGAAACACTGCTGCCCAATGAAAGCACCACCCTTACCGTCTGGCACCATGTGAAGGATCGCGTGACCGACCCGAGCTATACCATCACCGCCGCCGGCGGCATCAACGAAAACGGCACAGTGTATCTGGATTATCCAGACATTGGCATCTCGCAAATGGAAGTGATTGCGGAGAGTGCCGGCAAACGCACGGTGCGCATGACCCTATATAATTCCTCTGCCGCCACGCTGGCCGGCGGAAAGAACCGCGAGGTGAAGCTTGCGTTCTATGCGGACGATCTGCATACCCAATCTGCAGCGGTAGACTGCGCCACAAACGGCGTATCGGTTCGCGATAATGAAATTACCATTTCCGAAGACAGCGCCCTCGCCCGCATCGATCAGGGAACCTTTACACTGGACCTGACCTATGATCTGGGCGGGTATATGACATCCATTGGCAAAACCGAGATCCCCAATGTGGGTACCTATCTGTACGCCGAGGCGTGGGTGGAAGGTCAGATCGGTGGAACAGGAAGCAATCAGCGCCTGCCGGAGTATGACGGCAGTGACAGCGAGGCCAGCGTCCATATGACCGGCGCACTGGCCCGCACCGGAGAGCGGATGACTATGGATGTGACACAGGGGAACGACGGCAACGGTCACAGCACCGCCGCCATTACCCTGCGCAACAACTCCCTGCAGTCTCAGACTAGCGCAACGCTGGTGGCCACGCTGCTGGATGCTGCCGGGACCGTTCTGGAAACGAAAAAGACCAGTATTGGCGGTGCCATCTCCGGGGAAACCTTCCGGACGGAAACCGTCACCTTCTCCCAGCTTGGCACCCGCGTAGTGGTGCGAGTCGCAGTGCCCGGTAATGACCTTCTGACCTTTGAAGGTCTGGCAGTGGGGATCGGCGATTTTACCGCCAACGGAACGAACTATACCTATACGCTGCAAAATGATAGCGGAGCAACATCTACGCTAGTCACAGCGGTGTCTGGAAACGGCGAGCCCGTGAGCATCAACGGACAGGCTCTGTCCACCGGCGGCAGCGCAACCGTTGCCATCCCCGACAGCGGCACAACCGACATTGTCGTGGAAATCGGTGCTAAAACCTACACGCTGACGATTCTGCGCAATAGTGGCACAGGCGGCGGTGAGCATACTCACAGCTACGGCAGCGAGTGGAAGTACGACGCCGACAACCACTGGCATGAGTGCTCCTGCGGTGACAAGGACGATGTTGCAGTACATAGCTTCAAGTGGGTGGTAGATAAGGAAGCGACCGCAACCCTAAAGGGCTCCAGGCATGAGGAGTGCAAGGTTTGCGGCTACAAGAAGGCGGCAGTTGAGATTCCGGCTGCCGGCTCCACAACAAAACCGACCGATCCTACGCAAACCAACCCGGACACCGGCGCAGAAAGCCCGAAAACCGGTGACAACAGCAATATGATCCTCTGGATCGCACTGCTGTTTATCAGCGGCGGCGCAGTAATCGGCATCAACGTTTACAGCAAAAAGAAGAAAGAAAACGCTGAATAAATCAGCTGCGAACCTTTGAGCAAAGGGCGGTGACGGACATTGCCGTCATCGCCCTTTCGCTTGGACTGGAGAAGAACCACATGATGCAGGATTATCAATCGAACCGCCCCATCAGGCAGCAACCGCCGGGACGATTCACGAACAAGTCAGATCAAACGGTAGAGAGAATCAGAAAAAGGAAGAAAAAACAGACGCAGCGCCGTATGGTGCTTTGCGGTGCGATCGCCGCACTGGAGCTGCCCTCCATATCCTACGATTTCGCCTATACCATCGACGGCAACAAGCTCATGATCGATTACGCCAACGAGTCGGTGCGGGATTCCGAATATGAATTTACCGTTGATGGAAATACCCTTACCTTGATCGGTGGCGAGGGCACGGTCGGCAGGACATACGAGCTGAGCGGAGTATGCGTTACAAGATGTCCGCCTATGATGATTTTACGGAGGAATATGATTATCGTGTGAAATACAACAGAACACACAGATAACAGGGTGGAGATTGTATGGAATTTTAAAGAGATATGATTGTGAAAGAGGTTATTAAAATTTCACAAATTAATTAGTAGGCAGGAGGTGTTTTTTCGTGTATACTATAACCAGAGGTCAGAAATACAGGAAGAACACCGAAGAGATTTGGAGGTGATAAGAATGCTGACAAAGCAACAAAAACACGAGCAGGATATGCAGAGAATAAGAGAATTTCGCCTGTTTGATGACGATTTTTTGAAGAAATGCTTTGAAGATCATGATGAATGTGCGGAGCTTGTTCTGCGTATTATAATGAATAAAGAGGACCTTAAGGTTCTTCATTCTAAAACGGAATATGTCATCCAGAATTTGCAGGGGCGTTCCGTTAGGCTGGATGTAAAGGCTACGGATTCTGAGAATAAGGAATACGATATAGAGGTGCAGCGAGCGGATAAGGGAGCAGGACGAAAGCGTGCAAGACACAACAGCAGTATGTTGGATGCCAATGCACTTGCACCACAGGAAGATGTCAATTTTCTTCCGGAAACATATGTGATATTTATTACGGAGCATGATGTGATAGGAAAAGGAGAGCCGATATACAGAGTAGAGAGAAAAATTCTGGAAACCGATGAATTTTTTGATGATGGTTCCCACATCCTGTATGTGAATGGAGCATATCGAGGGGATTCGGATATCGGGAAGCTGATGCATGATTTTTCCTGTACCGATGCGGATGATATGTTTTATGGAAAACTGGCAGACAGAGTCAGATACTTCAAGGAAGATGCGAAAGGAGTTGAGAGTATGTGCAAAGCAATTGAAGAAATGAGAAATCAGGAGCGTGAAGAAGTAACACGTGAGTTCGTTGTTCGTATGATTCGTGATGGCGAAACATCCGTTGAGAAAATGGCACGTTATTCCGGCTTGTCTTTGGATGAAGTGAAAGAAATCGTAAAGCAGGAAGCAGTTCTTGCCTGATTATAAGGTGTGCGTATGGGGCAGAGAAATCTGCTCCATATTTGTTGTAAAGGAAGAAAAACAATTTTCAGATACCACTTCGAACGGTGGAAGAGTGGGAAGCAAAACAAGAAGGAACACGATGATACTGTTTGAGGTCACAGTTTGTGACCTCAAAAGAAGGGAGAGGTGGAAGAAGATATATATGTCAGCTCTTACAATGTCAACCATAAGATTTAATGGAATGGAAAGTTGACTTGAAACCAGAACTGTCATATGAGAATAGATTTGGAAACAATGAATATGAACAATGAATATGATGATTTGTCAGTTGAAAAAAAGTGAATTTGGTGGTATGCTAAGAAAGTATATCTATGCTTAACTTTTTGGTTTGCTGAACAAATCAGAAAGGATTGATATATATGGGTAAATCGTTAAATGGTACAGTTGTGGCACAGTAAAGCAAAATTTAAAATACAAAATGCCGAAGAATGGCTTAAAATCAGGAGGTTTTAATAAAATGGAAGCATATAAAAAAGAGTTTATCGAATTTATGGTGGAGAGTGAGGTTTTGAAGTTTGGTGACTTTACATTAAAGAGTGGAAGAAAGTCACCATTTTTTATGAATGCAGGTGCATATGTAACCGGTTCACAGTTATCCCGCCTTGGAGAATATTATGCAAAAGCAATTCACGACCACTATGGTACTGATTTTGATGTACTGTTTGGACCGGCATATAAGGGAATTCCGCTTTCTGTTGCAACAACAATCGCATTCAGTCGTCTTTATGGCAAAGAGATTCGCTACTGTTCTAACCGTAAAGAAGTAAAAGACCATGGCGATACCGGAATTTTGCTTGGAAGCAAAATCAAAGATGGTGACCGTGTTGTTATTATTGAGGATGTAACGACATCCGGAAAATCTATTCAGGAGACATTCCCAATCATTCAGGCACAGGGAGATGTAACCATTCTTGGACTGATGGTATCCTTAAACCGTATGGAAAAAGGACTTGAGACAGACAAATGTGCACTCGATGAGATTCAGGAGAAATATGGTTTCCCTGCAAATGCAATTGTCAGCATGGCAGATGTGGTAGAGTGTTTATACAACCGTCCATGCCAGGGCAGGCTTATCATTGATGATAAGATGAAAGAAGCAATTGATAAATATTATGAGCAGTATGGGGCAAAATAAACAGCAAAAATGAAATGGGGAAAAGAAATTGAGTCAGAAGACGAGAAAACTGCTTCGTATCGGAGCATGGATTTTATTCGTAATATATCTGGGTCTGCTTTGCTATTTCCTGTTCTTCTCAGAAATGATGGGAAGAACCTATTCCGAAAGAAGCTACCATTATAATCTTATGCCCTTAAAAGAAATCAAGCGGTTTATTATTTACCGGAAGGCACTGGGCGCGAAAGCAGTCTGCTTTAACCTTCTGGGAAATATTGTCGCTTTTATTCCTTATGGAATGCTTCTGCCATTACTGGCACATAACCAGAGAAAGTTCTACCGGGTAGTGCTTTTGAGTTTTGACTTCAGTCTGCTGGTAGAACTGGTACAGCTTGTATCCAAGGTAGGAAGCTTTGATGTAGATGATCTGATTTTAAATACCATCGGCGGGGCAATTGGATATGTTGGATTTTTGCTGGCAAATCATATCCGGTGTCACAAATTTGAGCAGAAAGAATAGACTTCGGTACAAAATGTATCGGGAGAAAGAACATGAGAAAAAGACGAAGAGGATACAGAAAATATAAATTTACAGAAAAGACACTTTCAAAAAGAGGAATTACAGCACTTGTTCTGGCACTACTGTCACTGGTCAGTTTTGTGGTGATGGTAGTTCTTGCATTCAGAAGTGCCGGTAATTTAAGCATATACATAGCCTGCTATGGAATCCTTGCCTTTTTTGCAGCATTAGCCGCAGTGATTCTTGCAATCATAAGCCTGAAGGAGGAAAATTCATTTCGCAGCATTCCGTATGCTGCTACATTTTTGTCAATTTTTTCACTGCTTATCTGGATTGCTGTCTATGCAGGCGGTATTCTGTTGTAGGCAAAATTAGAAATATAAAGGATAGAAAGTATGGAATATCAGAATTTAAACGCAGAAGAAAGAGAAGCAATTACAGAACGACTGGATTTGGTGACGGAGCGGATACATGAACTTGCGGCAGAACCGGAGGTTTGTGAGCCGTTCCGTGCTTATTTTAAAGGAACAGCAGCATTTATTGTAAAAACGGAAGAAGTATTGCGGCAGGTATTAAATGACAGCTTCTGCAGCCAGAGCAGGGAAACATTACAGAAGATAAATGAAGCATTGTATGAGGACATTCTGCCGGAACATTATAAAGAAAGCTATGCCAACCCGGATTATGCCTGTGAAACCCTGGGCGAGGAATACGGCACACTCCTTAGCATGCTCTATGCAGAGCTTCGGAGCCTGATTCCTTATGCTTATGAGGGCGATGTGGAAGCCTATACCTGCTTCTGTGAATTGTTTATCCAGGTTTATACCTGTTTTAATGACGAAGAGGGAACAACCCCGAAAGAAGTGCAGCAGGCAATTTACTGGTTTTTCCACGATTACAGTGAATTGTTTACCGAGCGCAGCGTCTGTGAAATGGTAGATGCCAGCCGGGATTTCTTTACCCGGATAGTAATGGATTCTGATTTACAGGATTTAAAATACCTTTATTATTATGGAGAGCCTATCGGAGAAAATGAAATCCGTATGGCAGAGTATATGAACCAGCTTCCGCAGGAGAAGATTCAGGCAATGGCGGATACTTATACGGAAGGCTACCGGATTGGATTTGTTACTACCGGAAAAGACTTATCCATAAAATCTACCGTAAATGTGGAGTATGCCATCGGAATGGAACGTATGGTGCGGGCAGCAATTGCAAATTTTGAGAAGATGGGATTAAAACCGACGATTTACCGGGAGGCGTTTTCTTCCTTCCGTAACCGCGGCAACTCCAAGCGGGGCTGCTATGCGACTTCTGTGAACCGTCAGTTTGATTATGACCATAAAGCAGATAAAGCAGTATATTTAGACAAAGCCTTTGTGGAACGCCGATTAGAGACACTCCGGACTGTATATGAAGATAAGAAAGAACTTGCAGCAGGCTACGCAGGTCCGGCTGTAATCGAGGTGTTCGGAGAAACGTTATTTGAACCGGAAAATAAAAAAACTGCCTGCCATTACAGCGACAAGCAGAATGAATTAAATGTCTATTATGCGTCACAGGCTGGGCAGATTACCAATCAGTATATTAAGGGAGAGGAAAGAAGCTTTACGATTATTGCTTATCCGCTCCCGCAGATTGGCAGCAACTTTGAAGAAATTTTTGATAAGACGGTAGAATTAAATACACTGGATTATACCCTGTACCGGGATATGCAGGCGAAAATTATTGAAGTATTAGACCAGGGAGTCAGGGCACATATCAGAGGAAAAGGCGATAACGAAACAGATATGACAGTGGAATTATACCGCCTTAAGAATCCACAGAAAGAGACTATCTTTGAAAATTGCGTGGCAGATGTCAATATTCCGGTAGGGGAAGTGTTTACTTCACCGGTGCTGACCGGAACCCACGGAGTACTGCATGTATCTTATGTCTATCTTAACGGACTCCGTTATGAGAACCTGAAAATGACGTTTGAAGATGGAAAAGTTGTGGATTACAGCTGCAGTAATTTTGACAGTGAAGAAGAGAACCGGAAATATATTTATGATAACGTACTGATGCATCATGATACGCTGCCGTTAGGGGAGTTCGCTATCGGAACCAATACCACGGCATACCGGATGGCAAAGGACTTTGATATTGCAGATAAATTGCCGATTCTGATTGCAGAGAAGACAGGTCCACATTTTGCAGTGGGAGATACCTGTTATTCCCAGGCGGAGGATACGCCGGTTTATAATCCGGATGGAAAAGAAATTGTGGCAAGGGATAATGAAATCTCAATTCTTCGGAAAGAAGACGAAAGTAAGGCATACTTTAACTGCCATACGGATATTACGATACCGTATGATGAATTAGACTGCATTTATATCGAACGGGCAGATGGCAGTACCGGGGATATTATAAGAGATGGCAGGTTTGTAGTACCGGGCACAGAAAAACTGAATGAGCCGTTGGAAAATAAGACTTCATTTCCGGCGTAAAACAGTGTATACTAAAAGGACAAGTATCTATGAGAAAAGGAGAAAGAAAATGGCAAAAGTAGGAATTGTAATGGGCAGTGATTCAGATATGCCTGTAATGGCAAAAGCAGCAGATATTTTGGAACAGCTTGGAATCGAGTATGAGATGACAATTATTTCCGCACATCGTGAGCCGGATGTATTTTTTGAATATGCAAAGAGCGCAGAGAGCAAAGGATTTAAAGTAATTATCGCAGGAGCAGGAATGGCAGCACATCTTCCGGGAATGTGTGCAGCAATCTTCCCTATGCCGGTAATCGGAATTCCAATGCATACCACATCTTTAGGCGGAAGAGATTCTCTTTATTCTATCGTACAGATGCCGACCGGTATTCCGGTAGCAACCGTTGCAATCAATGGTGGCGCAAATGCAGGAATTCTTGCAGCAAAGATTCTTGCAACATCAGATGATGCATTATTGGCACGATTAAAAGAATATTCTAAGAATTTAAAAGAGCAGGTAGAAGCAAAGGATAAGAAGCTTCAGGAAGTCGGCTATAAAGAATACATGAAATAGCAGGCACAAGTGAGTCAACACGCTTTTAGAGCTGGCGAGTGGAGAAATCATTAGGTAAGAACAGTGAAATAGAGGAAAAAAGAAAAGGGTAGAGAGAAAAAAGTTTTAAAATAAGGTTGAGGAGAATACGAATGAAAACAACACTGATTATTATGGCGGCAGGCATTGGCTCCCGTTTTGGCGGCGGAATTAAGCAGCTTGAGAAAATGGGACCGAACGGCGAGATTATTATGGACTATTCCATTTATGACGCGGTGGAAGCAGGTTTTGATAAGGTTGTATTTATCATTCGCAAGGATATTGAGGCGGATTTTAAAGAAATCATTGGAAACAGAATCGGAAAACAGGTAGAAGTAGATTATGTATTCCAGGATATCAATGATATACCGGAAGGCTTTACAGTGCCGGAAGGCAGAACAAAACCATGGGGAACCGGTCAGGCAGTATTATGCTGCAAAGGCGTAGTGAAGGAACCATTTTTAGTCATCAATGCAGATGATTATTACGGAAAAGAAGCATTTGTAAAGATGCATGATTTTCTGGTAAATCATGAAGAGGATAAGGAAAGATTCCGCCTTGGAATGGCTGGATATGTCCTGAAGAACACACTGAGTGATAACGGAACCGTTACCCGTGGTGTCTGTGTGGTAGATGAAAAGAGTGGTTATCTTGAAAAAATTTTAGAGACACACAGCATCTATGCCGATGAAAAAGGAAAAGTACATTGTGAAGAAGCTGATGTGGCAGAATGGATTCACCCGGATGTAAATGTATCTATGAACATGTGGGCTGGCTATCCGGATTTTATTGATTATCTGGAAGAGGGCTTCCGTGAGTTCTTGGCACATATTGAAGACAATCCGATGAAGAAAGAGTATCTGCTGCCAAATATTGTGGAATTGCTTTTGAATCAGGATAAGGCAACCGTAAAAGTTTATGAGACAGCAGACCGCTGGTTTGGAGTTACTTATTTAGAGGACAAACCATTTGTTGTGGATTCCATCCGCGGACTGATTAAAGACGGTGTCTATCCGGAAAATCTTTGGGCATAGAATTGGAGGATTGTAACATGAAAAAGAAGAGAATTGTGATTGCATTAGGACATGAAGCATTGGGAACAACACTTCCGGAACAGAAGAAAGCAACCAAGCTTACCGCAAAAGCAATCGGAGATTATATTAAGGATGACTGTCAGGTAGTTCTTTCCCACAGCAATGGACCACAGGTGGGAATGATACATACTGCAATGGCTGAATTCGCAAGAATTTATCCGGAATATACTGCTACTCCGATGTCTGTCTGCTCTGCTATGAGTCAGGGCTATATCGGATACGATTTGCAGAATGCCATTCGTACCGAATTATTAAACCGTGGAATTTACAAACCGGTATCTACTGTTTTAACACAGGTAACCGTAGACCCATACGATGAAGCATTTTATCATCCAACCAAAATTATCGGCCGTGTCATGACAGAGGAAGAGGCAGAAGCAGAAGAGAAGAAAGGTAACCATACGGTAAAACAGGGCGATGGATACCGCCGTATCGTAGCAGCTCCAAAGCCAATGGACATCGTAGAAATTGATGCCATCCGTGCACTTTCCGATGCAGACCAGGTAGTAATTGCCTGTGGTGGTGGCGGTATTCCTGTATTAGAGCAGGATAATAATCTAAAAGGTGCCAGCGCAGTCATTGAAAAAGACCTTGCAGCAGGCAGACTTGCAGAGCTTTTAGACGCTGACCAGCTTATTATCTTAACCAGTGTTGAGCATGTGTGTTTAAATTATGGCACAGCCAATGAACAGCCATTGGATGAGATGACAGTAGAAGAAGCAAAACAGTATATGGACGAGGGTCAGTTTGAAGAAGGAACCATGCTTCCGAAGATTCAGGCAGCAATCGATTACATTGGTAATTCTGCAGTCCGTTCCGTACTGATTGCCAACTTGGAGGAAGCATTAGATGGCGTCAGCGGATTAAAGGGAACTTTGATTCATAAGTAAGATGATATAAGGGAAATGTGAGGAAATCTATGAGAACATCAGAAAGAAGCACATTCCATAAGGGCAGCAGGCACTCGGCAGTTACCGTATGCCTGTTGCTTGTTATGTGTCTGGTATTTCTGACCGCTTGCGGGAAGGATAAAAAAGACGATACAGTTGCGAATGTGAATACCGAAGAAACATTAACAAATACAGAGGTACCAACAACAGAAAGTGTAATTGACACCGAAGAAGTTGTAGATACGGAAACAGAAACAGAGACGGAAACAGAGCATGTTCCGGCAGTATTGAATCCGGATACGGTAGTTTATGCAGAAGAGACTGTTTATACGACAACAAGAGTCAATGTGAGAGTAGAACCTTCTACCGATGCAGAGGTTTATAAGAAATTATCTGCGGGAAAAGAACTTACCCGCACTGCAAATGATGGAAGCTGGAGCCAGGTTTCATTGGATGAAGGAACTTATTATATAGCATCCGATTATCTGACCACAGAGAAGCCGCAGGAGCCGGTAGCATTGACTGGAAGTGCAGGAACCGGAATTACATCCGGAAGCGGCGGACATGTCATCTGCATTGACCCGGGACATCAGAGCAGAGGAGACAGTACACCGGAGCCGGTAGCACCGGGATCTTCTGAGACCAAGGCAAGAGTAACCGGAGGAACATCCGGTGTTGCAACCGGACAGACAGAGTATCAGCTTAATTTATCCGTCAGCTTAAAATTGCGGGATGAACTGGTAGCAAGAGGTTATACCGTAGTCATGACAAGAGAAACCAATGATGTGAATCTCAGTAACAGCGAGCGGGCAGCCATTGCAACCAATGCGGGAGCAGAAGCATTTGTCCGTATACATGCCAATGGATCTACCAACAGCGGAGCCAATGGAGCTATGACAATCTGCCAGACGGCGTCCAATCCGTATGTAGGAAGCTTTTACAGCCAGAGCCGTTCTCTTTCCCAGAATATACTGGATAGTCTGTGTGCACAGACCGGTGCAAAAAAGGAATATGTGTGGGAGACTGATACCATGAGTGGAATTAACTGGAGTACCGTACCGGTAACAATTGTAGAAATGGGATATATGACAAATCCCACCGAAGATTCCAATATGGCAACGGACTCTTATCAGACTCAGATTGCACAGGGAATCGCCAATGGGATTGATGCTTATTTTGCCGGTAATTAGGCAAGATAATTAATGACAGCAAAGAGAATGAGATCTTCTTTTGGAGAAGCATTTGCAATGCTGTGGGACTCTCCGCTTTTGCAGACGCAGGTATCACCGGCTTCTAAAGCAACGATGGTTCCGTTATCGTCATAGGCTGCATGACCGGAGAGAATGGTGATGATTTCTTCTTCCCCTTCATGCATATGCTTTCCGAGAGAACAGCCCGGTCTTAAGATGAGTTTTGCAATCATCTTGGCTGGGCTTTCATAGTCTATAGGATTGACGGAACGGATAATTTCAACAGTGCCGGTTCCGCCTTTCATATTTTCGTTAAAAATATGTTTTAATTCAGATGCTCTATGATACATATATTACCTCCTGAATAGTTGTGCTATGCATTACAGTATAGTCAGTGAGCAGTCAAATGTAAATATGTATTGTGATAGAAAATTATTGCCAATAAGAATGAAAAAGAAATACAGGAGACCTTTATGAATTTATTATCAGCAGAGAATATAACCAAGACATTTACCGGAAGAAAGTTATTTTCCAATGCCTCCTTTTATTTGCAGGAAGGAGAGAAAGTCGGAATTGTGGGAATTAACGGAACCGGAAAATCCACTTTACTGAAAATGCTGGCAGGCTTAGAGGAACCGGATGCCGGAGAAATCACCAAGGCAAATCATGCGGTAATCCGCTATCTTCCGCAGATGCCGGAATTTGGGGAAGAAGAGACGGTCTTAGAAAGTGTACTGGTAGCGGCACACCGGAAAAATCAGGCAGATGCTTCCGGGGAAGATTATCAGATGTGGAATTTAGAGAGCAAGGCAAAGTCCATGCTCACAAGACTTGGCGTATATAATTTTGAAGAAAAGACGAAAAACTTATCCGGTGGAGAAAGAAAACGTCTGGCTCTTGTGGCAGTACTTTTAACACCCTGCGATATTCTGCTGTTAGACGAGCCTACCAACCACCTGGATGCAGATATGGCAGAGTGGCTGGAAGGGTATTTAAAGGGCTTTAAGGGAACACTGATTATGGTAACCCATGACCGGTATTTTCTGGACAGCGTATGTAACCGTATTGCAGAAATTGATAAAGGCTCCATTTACAGTTATCAGGAAAATTATTCCGGTTATCTGAATCTGAAGCAGGAGCGTATGGATATGGCAGTTGCCGGGGAACGGAAGCGGCAGTCCATCCTTCGCAAGGAGATCGCCTGGATGCAGCGGGGCGCAAGGGCAAGGTCTACCAAGCAGAAAGCCCATATCAAACGTTATGAGAATCTTAGAGACCAGTCGGGACCACAGTTTGATAAGCAGGTGGAATTAAGCTCGGTTTCCAGCCGTATGGGAAAGACGACGGTAGAGCTTCATCATATCAGTAAATCCTATGGAGAAAAAAAGCTGATTGAGGATTTTTCCTATATCTTTCTTAAGAATGACAGAGTCGGATTTGTGGGACATAATGGATGCGGTAAGACCACTTTGATGAAGATTATCGATGGCAGGGTAAAGCCGGATGCCGGAGAACTGGTTATCGGACAGACCATAAAGATAGGCTATTATTCCCAGGAGATTGAAAAGGATGCATCGGCGGGAGTTGCCTATATGGATCCGTCTTTAAAGGTTATTGAATATATCCGCAATACTGCAGAATATGTCCGGACAGAGGATGGACTGGTATCCGCATCAGCCATGTTGGAGCGTTTCTTATTCCCACCGGAAGAACAGTATGGCGTTATCGGAAAACTTTCCGGTGGAGAAAAGCGGAGACTGAATCTGCTTCGTGTATTGATGGAAGCACCGAATGTACTGATTTTAGACGAGCCGACCAATGATCTTGATATTACCACACTGGCAATCTTAGAGGATTATCTTGATAATTATGATGGAATCGTCATTACAGTATCCCATGACCGGTATTTCCTTGACCGTATCGCAAAGCGGATTTTTGCATTTGAACAGGGAAACATAAGACAGTATGAGGGCGGTTATACGGATTATCTTGCCAAGCGACCGGAGGATGAGACAGCAGTGGGAAATGCAGGCACAGAGACTTCCGGGAAGAAAGCAGACCAGACGGAAAACGCAGATGCCACAGAGAATGCCGAAAAGAAGGATTCCAGGGCGACCTGGAAGAGCGGCAGGAAGTTGAAATTTACCTGGCAGGAGCAGAAGGATTATGAGACCATCGAGGACGATATTGCAGCTTTGGAAGCAAAGTTAGAAGAACTGGATGAGAAGATGGGAAGCTTTGCCAGTGATTTTGTAAAATTAAATGAGCTGACCCAGGAGAAGATAAAAGTGGAAGATGAATTAGAGCATAAGATGGAACGATGGGAATATTTAGAAGAACTGAATGCCAGAATAAAGGCTCAGGACAGGTAGGAGATAAGGCTATGGAGAAGGGAAAAAACAGTAAGAATATTATGGATTATGCAACGGTTACACTCTTAGATGCAGAGAATGCCATTGAAATCATCGACCAGACAAAGCTGCCGGGAACGATAGAACTGATCCGGTTAAAGAGTGCACAGGAAATCTGGAATGCCATTTATTTATTGAAAGTCCGTGGCGCACCGGCAATAGGTGTGGCAGCAGGCTTTGGCATTTATCTTCTGGCAAAAGAAATTGAAACAGAGGATTATGAAGTCTTTTATGAAGCTTTTCAGAAACAGAAAGAATATTTGAATTCTTCCCGTCCGACCGCAGTCAATCTCTCCTGGGCATTAAACCGGATGGAGAAAGTCTGTATTGCAAATAAAAATAAGCCGGTTGCAGAGATAAAGGAATTGCTTCATAAAGAAGCCCTTGAGATTCAGGAAGAAGATATCCGGGTCTGCAAAAGTATCGGAGAACACGGGCTGACACTGGTGAAGCCGGGTGATGGCATTTTGACCCATTGCAATGCCGGACAGCTTGCCACCAGTAAATATGGGACTGCTACAGCACCGATTTATCTGGGGGAAGAAAGAGGTTATCATTTTCATGTATTTGCAGATGAGACAAGACCTCTTTTGCAGGGGGCGAGACTTACTTCTTTTGAACTGCATGCAGCAGGGGTGGATGTGACCCTGATTTGTGATAATATGTCTGGCACCGTCATGAAACAGGGACTGGTACAGGCAGTATTTGTAGGCTGCGACCGGGTGGCAGCCAATGGAGATACGGCAAATAAAATCGGAACCTCCGTTGTGGCAACGGTAGCAAAGCGGTATCATGTACCTTTTTATGTCTGTGCACCGACCTCTACCATTGACTTAAATACAGCAACCGGAGATGACATCTGCATTGAAGAGCGTCCGGCAGAGGAAGTGACGGAGATGTGGTATCAGGAGCGGATGGCACCGGAAGGCGTCAAAGTATACAATCTGGCATTTGATGTGACAGACCACGATTTAATCAGCGGAATTGTAACAGAGTATGGAATCGCAAGAGAGCCATATACGGAGAGTTTAAAAGAAATCCTTTCGAAGAGAAATGCATAAGGTATCAATTTTTGTGCAAACTGATATCTTGAAAAGTATCTATCAGTAAGGTATGATAGTAATAATGAGGTTTTAATAAAAATATGGGCGGTGTCGATTACGTACACCGCCTGTTTAGCGGAAAGAGGGAATAGAAATGGCAATAAAGTTTCAGAAAGAGCCAATGAATGCACATTCATCCATAAAGCATGTAATCGGCGTAGTCAGCGGTAAAGGTGGTGTTGGAAAATCTTTTGTCACAGCATCCATGGCAGCCGCTATGCGTAAGAAAGGTTATGAAGTAGGTATTATGGATGCCGACATTACCGGACCATCCATTCCAAAGATGTATGGAATTCACGGAAAAGCAGTCGGAGATGGAAAAGAGATTCTTCCGGCAGTGGCAGAAGACGGAACCAGGATTATGTCTGTAAATTTATTGGTTGATACAGAAGAAACACCGGTTGTATGGCGTGGACCAGTCGTTGCCGGCGTGGTAAAGCAGTTCTGGAGTGACGTGGTATGGGGTGACATTGATTACCTTTTCGTAGATATGCCACCGGGAACCGGAGATGTTCCACTGACTGTATTCCAGTCTCTTCCGGTAGAAGGAATCATTATCGTAACTTCTCCGCAGGAACTGGTTCAGATGATTGTAAAGAAAGCATATAACATGGCAGGGATGATGAATGTTCCTGTCCTTGGAATCGTTGAAAATTACAGCTATTTAAAATGTCCGGATTGTGGAAAAGAGATTTCTTTATTTGGAGAAAGCCATATTGATGAAATCGCAGCAGACCTTGATTTGTCCGTTCTCGGAAAACTTCCATTGGATCCGGCATATGCAAAAGCTGCTGATGCAGGACAATTTTATACTATGGACAACCCATATATTGCCAAAGCAATTGAGGCGTTGGAACAAATTTAGATAATAACAGGTAATCTGCCATTTCGGTGGGTTACCTGTTTTATGCGGGAAAATATGTTTCCCGTAGTTAAAGCGGATGCAGCATAGCAACAGAAAAATGCATGAAAAGCACCGCAGACGTGGAAAATATAATTCCACGGATATCACACATTATATTTTAAGGAGGAGCTTTCGTTATGAACGAACGAAAAGACGCAATTCGCGACGCACGGACACTTGGTGTTCCAAAGATGCTGTTGTTAGGACTTCAGCACATGTTCGCAATGTTTGGCGCAACCATTCTTGTGCCGATTCTGGTGAACAGCTATTTTGAGGGAGAAGGTCTTTCCGTACAGGTTACGTTAATCTGTGCTGGTCTTGGAACTTTATTCTTCCACCTTTGTACCAAATTAAAAGTACCTGCATTCTTAGGTTCATCTTTTGCATTTTTAGGAGGATTTTCTACAATTGCACAGTTGGATACCGGAATCTTTGCAGACATGACCATGGGAGAGAAGCTTCCATATGCCTGTGGTGGTATTGTTGTCGCAGGAGCTTTATATCTGATTCTTGCACTTGTTATCAAAGTCGTAGGAGTAAAGAAAGTAATGCGTTTCCTGCCACCTGTTGTAACAGGACCAATCATCATCTGTATCGGCCTTTCCCTTGCACCATCTGCAGTAAACAATGCATCCACCAACTGGATTCTTGCACTGATTGCACTGGCAGTTATCATTATCTTTAACATCTGGGGAAAAGGAATGTTCCGCATTATCCCAATTCTTTTAGGTGTTGTCATTTCCTATGCAGCAGCACTGATTATGCAGGCAGCAGGACTGACTAATCCGGATGGAAGTGCTATCTTAAACTTTACCGAAGTAGCATCTGCAAGCTGGGTAGGACTTCCTCCATTCCAGTTATGCAAATTTAACCTGACTGCAATCTTGGTTATGGCACCAATCGCACTGGCAACTATGATGGAGCATATCGGAGATATGTCTGCAATTTCTGCAACTGTTGGTGAGAACTTCATCGAAGATCCGGGACTTCACAGAACCTTAATCGGTGACGGACTTGCAACCGCATTTGCAGGTATGGTTGGTGGTCCTGCAAATACTACATATGGTGAGAATACCGGTGTATTGGAATTAAGCCGTGTGCATGACCCTAGAGTGATCCGTATTGCAGCTGTATTTGCAGTTATCTTAAGCTTTATTCCGAAAATAGCTGAAATCATTGGTTCTATGCCATCTGCAATCATCGGTGGTGTCAGCTTCATGCTTTATGGTATGATTTCTGCAATCGGTGTCAGAAATGTAGTAGAAAATCACGTTGATTTCACCAAATCCCGTAACTTAATCATTGCAGCAGTAATCTTAGTCAGCGGACTTGGATTTTCCAATGGACTTACCTTTACCATTGCAGGAACCAGCATTACTTTAACCGGACTTGCAATCGCAGCCTTAGCCGGAATTATCTTAAATGCAATCTTACCTGGTAAAGATTATCATTTCGGAGATGATCCAAAGGCAGATGCCAACCGTGGACTTGATATGAATCCGATTCAGGAAGAAGATATTCAGTAAGAAACAGAAAGCAATTCATTTAGAAAGAAACAGGTCATATCCAGCTTGTGAGGGCTGGGGTGACCTGTTTTGCGTTGCTTTGGAATAGCTGGCGTTTAGTTTTTTAATATTTCATTAAGTTGTTTCGAAATCAAAGGAAACACGGTATACTATAAGCAGCAGTAAAAGTGATGAAAATGTGGAGAAAGAAGAGGAACATATCATGTTAGAACAGTTATTACATATAGATGGGCAGATTTTATTATGGATACAGGAGTATCTGCGATTCCCGGCACTGACTTCTGTGATGAAGGATATTACGAATCTTGGAAATGCGGGAATCTTATGGATTCTGATAACCATTGTGCTTTTGCTGGACAAGAAGACGAGAAACGTAGGCTATATGTCGGCACTGGCATTAATTGGTTCGTTAATTGTAGACAATATTTTACTTAAAAATCTGGTGGCAAGAACCAGACCCTATGAAGTGATTGATGGATTGAAGCTTTTAATTGAAAAGCAGTCAGATTATTCTTTCCCATCGGGACATACCGGAAGTTCTTTCGCATCAGCAATTGTATTATGGAAAGAGCTTCCTAGAAAATATGGAGTAATGGCATTAATTGTAGCTGTTCTGATTGCATATTCACGGTTATATGTAGGGGTGCATTATCCATCGGATGTGTTGGCAGGAGTGGTGATTGGAGCCGTACTGGCGTTAGTTTCGGTATGGCTGGTAAAAAAGATTCAGGGGCAGAAGAAACTTGTGAAGTAAGAGAAACATTTCTGAACTAGAGACAAAAAATAGAGAATGATAGGAAACAGAGAAGAGCCAGAAAACAGAAAGCAGACTCAAAGCAGGAGGAGAAGGATGGAATTACAGCAGGCGGTGGAATTATCAAAGCGGGTTCAAAATGAAATCAAAAAAAGCGTAAAAGGAAAAGATGATTGTATCAGAAAGGCATTCTGTGCAATTTTAGCAGGAGGACATATTTTAATTGAAGATGTACCGGGAGTGGGAAAGACAACGCTGGCACTGGCTTTTTCGAGGGCATTGAGCCTTGAAAATCACAGAGTACAGTTTACACCGGATGTACTGCCGGCAGATATTTTGGGATTTTCTATGTATGATAAGGAGCAGGGCGGCTTTTATTATCATCCGGGTGCAGTCATGTGCAATCTGTTTTTGGCAGATGAAATCAACCGTACTTCTCCAAAGACCCAGTCAGCCCTGTTAGAGGTTATGGAAGAGGGAAAAGTGACGGTAGATGGCATCAGTCATCCGGTTCCGAAACCATTTCTTGTAATGGCAACCCAGAATCCGAAGGGAAGTGCCGGGACACAGATGCTGCCGGAATCCCAGTTAGACCGTTTCATGATTTGTATGAGCATGGGATACCCGGATTTGAAAAGTGAGATTGAGATTGCCAAAGGAAAGAGCATCGGACAGAGCTATGAGAGTATAGAAGGTGTGATGACAGGGGCGCAGCTGCAGGCAATGAAAGAAACCGTAGAAAATATTTTTATACATGACAGAATTTATGAATATATGATGGCGTTGATTCATGCCACCAGAAAAAATCCTTATATTGAGCTGGGCGTCAGTCCGCGTGGAATGGTGGCACTGACGAAAATGGTGCGTGCCAATGCATTTTTAAATGAGAGAGATTATGTGATTCCGGCTGATGTGGAGGATGTTTTTTATGATGTCACAAAGCATAGAATCGTATTAAATACCAAAGCACGGGTCACCGGGGTGTCCGGGGAAGCAGTTCTTGAAAAAATTATGGAAGATACCACAAAACCAACTTCGTTTAAGGGAAAAGAGTAGCCTATGGCAACAGGACTGATACTTGTACTTATTGTTGGTGCATTAGGATATCTTGGAATCATTTATACCAGCCCGGCATTGATACTTTTGTCGATTTGCTGCGGAGTAATGCTGTTTTTAGGCTATGGCTATATTTTATATATGATGTTTCGGGTAAAATGCCGGATTCAGATTCCGATTGTTATGGCAGAGCAGGAAGAAGGCGTTATGATCTGTGCGGTGACGGAAAACCGGAGCAGGCTGCCATTGCCGAAGGTGGTATACCGGATCGATTATCAGAACTCTTTTGGCAGGAAAAAGAGAAAGTTATCCATACAGACGGCAGCGGATGCAAAGAGCAGCAGCCGGATGAGCGTGGAGGTAGCAGCAAAAAGCAGTGGAAATTATACATTCCGGCTGGTTCGGGTAAGATTTTATGGCCTGCTTGGAATCGGCTATCTGACCAGGTATGTGCGCTATGAGGAACGGCTTTCCATTATGCCAAAGATAACACCGGTAATGATAGAGGTGGGATTAGCTTCCCGGTATTTTCAGGGAGAAGCGGAAGTATATGATGATAAAACCGGAGGAGATGATGTATCGGAGGTATTTCAGATCCGTTCCTTTCAGCCGGGAGATAAAATCCAGAATATCCACTGGAAGTTATCAGCAAAAGAAGATGAGCTGATGGTTCGGGAAAACAGTCTGCCGATGGGCTGTCCGGTGGTGATTCTTCTTGACATCAGCGGAGGGCAGAAAGAGACGGAGAAGCAGAGAAACCACTTTTTTGAAATGGTAATTTCGATTTCTTTTGGACTGGTGGAAAAACAGTGCCCTCATTATATTGCCTGGTATGATGAAAAGGAACATGACCTCATCCGGGTAAGGGTAGATACAGAAGAGAAGGTATATTATTTTATTCTGCTTTTGTATGGAGCGGTTCAGAGCCGGGAAAAGATGGATATTGCACTTTTATATCAGGAGAACTACCGGGGTGAGACAGCAGTTACAAAGATAGAAATGAACCTTGCAGGAAAACTTATTGTGGCAGGAACGGAAATAGAAGATTTCGCAAAAGCGGAGATTAGAGTATGAGAAAAAAGAAGAAAACATATGCATCGGTTATGAAAAAGACTGGAAACATACGGTATTCGCAGAAAGGACGGCGGGCAGGAAAAATTGCATTGCCGCCGCAGGTCATGCGTGTGGGAATGCAGAGCCTGCTGGCTGTGCTTTGGGAGATTGCCTTGTTCTTTATATTTGGAGACATCTTTCTGACTAACCGGTTTGAAAAGCCTGCATTGATATGGGTTTCTGTTTCTGCGGTAGCATTGACGGTTTCTTTTTCCTATTTTAAGAAGGCGGACAAGTGGCTGCTGCCTGTGGGAGAACTGCTGGTGGGACTGGTGCTTGGCAGGAAGGAACTTTATCCCGGGATGGCAGGACTGATCCGGCTGGTAGTGCAGAAAATCAATATGTACTATAATGTGCAGATTGTATCCGGATTTGAACGGTATCTTGATTTAAATCCGGTGGTAGAAGTAACAGCATGGCTGTTAGTTATCTTGTCTATTCTGCAGATTTATTTTCTGGTGGTAAGAAAACGGCTGGCTGGAGTGTTGATTCCACCGCTACTTCTTATAATGCTGGATTTTGCGGTGGGCTATGCACCATCAAAGCGGGCATTGATTTGTTTCTCACTGGCTGCGGCAGGAAGCTTTGGTTACCGGGCTGCCGGCCGGGTGGAATTAAAGCAGTTGGAATATCTAAGGCAGAAAGCAGTATGCCTTTTTCTGGTGGTGGCGGTAGTTGTTTCTTCGCTGGTATTTAGAGTGGCAGAACCGAAAGCCAAAGAAATGGTGGCAAGAAGAAGTGAAATTGAAAAAACTGCGCAGGATATGGTAACAGAAATGGCAATGACAGCTGCCAATCTTTTGGCAGAAATTCCTTTTGGTAAAGATATTTTCTCCTTCCATCAGCCGGGACGGGTCAGCAATATGGCACCGGAATTTGAGGACAAGCCGGTTATGGAAGTGACTGCTTATCAGATACCGGATGATACGGTATATTTAAGAGGTTATGTAGGCGATTATTACAAAAATGGAAGCTGGAAGACTTATGATTCCAGTGATTTTGTGACTGCCATGCAGGAAGTGGACAGCAGTCTTAAGGAACAGACCGCGGGACAACAGGTACAGAATATTCTGGCATATACCCAGAGCTATTATACCTATTACTGGGATACCATTTACCGGGTGCAGTATTTTGATGAGAAAGACCCCTATGCATACCTGCCATACTATACGTTGGCAAGCTATTATCAGGATGAACGGCAACCCGCCGGGGTTCTTATGGATGGAGACCGTACTGTGCTCCGGAATGGCAATGACGTTCTGGAAGTAGACGGAACCATAAGAAACAGCATGTCACATCTTTATATGAATGCTTTGTTTACTGCAGATTTGGCAGATGGTGCTTATGTGAACCGGAATGAGACACTGAGCGAATCTGAAGTAAATGAAATTATAGAGAATATGAATAGCTGGCGGTATGATTTGGCTGGGTTTAACAGTAAATTACCGGAAGACGAATGGGCATTTATAAAGAAATATAATAAGTATACGGAAAAGTATATGTATGTGCCGGAAAATCTCACAAGAATCCGGGAACTGGGAAATCAGTTGGAAGCGGAGTATGAAAGAGACTATTCGGATTTTGTAGATAACCGATTTACTGTGAATGGTACTTATTATGATGATATTTATAACTTTAAGGAAATCTATGCAGTCTATCTGGTGAAACGGGAACTGGCGAAGTGTAACTATAATCTGGATTTGGACAATGTGCCATGGGGACAGGATGTAACAGAACATTTTCTGTTTGATACGAAGGAAGGCTTCTGTCAGCATTTTGCCAGTGCGGGAACACTGCTTCTGCGGCAGATGGGAATTAAGGCACGGTATGTCAGCGGCTATGCTGTAAGTACATCGAAGTTTAAGAAGGACAGTGATGGTAATTATACGGCAGAGGTTCTTGATAATCAGGCACATGCCTGGACGGAAATCTATATAGACAGTGTTGGCTGGGTGCCGGTGGAAATGACGCCGGGAAATAAAACCGGCATTGACCGTCTGGAGATTCAGCAGGAAAGTGACAGCATTACCATCCGGATGAATGATGGCAGAACAGCAGACCTAATTACGCTGGAGCGAAGTGATTATCAGGACAGTTCCAAAGATGACAGTCAGTCGGATTTATCCGGCAGCGGAATGCCAAATACGGAAAATCAGAATACAAAAAATCAAAACATAGAAAGTCAGGATACAGAAAACCCAGATACAGAAAACCAGGATACGGAAAATCAGGGCACGGAAAACCGGAATACAGAAAATTCCATGCAGGATGGCAATAAGGCAGGAAAACAGAATCAAAAGGGAAGCCGTTTAAAGGTCATTTTGCTTGTTGTGGTAATCATCATTCTGCTTCTTACAGCAGGTATCTGGTATTACTTAAGAGAGATAGAAGGAAAACGGAAGAAGGGAACACATAGTTACAAGCATATCATCCGTTGGAATTCAAACCAGATTTATCGCATTTTACGGCGGAAGGGAATTGTAAATGCTAAAGTACAATCCGACCGGACATTCCGGGAACAGCTTTTAAATTATGGGGGCTGGAGCATGGAAGAAAAGGAGCGTTATCTTCAGATTCTTGAAGTGGCAGCGTATAGCCATAAGAAACTTACCAGAGAGGATGTGCAGTTTGTACAGAAGCTTTACCGGAAACTGAAAGAATAAAAAGAGAAGCTTTGCAAAAAAACAACAGCCGCGCCAGTGTATACACTGATACGGCTGTTGCGCTGGCATTATACGGTTTCCGGTTCGTCGTAATCAACGCCAAAGGTTTCTACGGTAACGGTTTTCATTCGCTGGTCTTCCATTGGACGGTCGCTGTAGTCGGTTGCAACTTCTGCGATTTTATTTACCACATCCATGCCTTCAATGATTTTACCGAAAGCAGCGTAAGCACCATCTAAGTGTGGAGCATCCTTATGCATGATAAAGAACTGGGAGCCGGCAGAGTTTGGCATCATGGAACGTGCCATGGAAAGAACGCCTGCAGAATGCTTTAAGTCATTGGCAAAGCCGTTCTGTGCAAATTCACCCTTGATACCATATCCTGGACCGCCCATTCCGGTTCCTTCCGGGTCACCACCCTGAATCATAAAACCGTTGATGACACGATGGAAGATAAGTCCATCATAAAATCCCTTGTTGACAAGGCTGATAAAGTTATTTACTGTGTTAGGAGCAACCTGCGGATATAATTCCGCTTTCATAATATCTCCGTTTTCCATTTCAAATGTAATAATAGGATTCTGAGCCATTGTAAGATACCTCATTTCTGTTCATTGAATTCATCCTGCATAACAGAATGTAGTTCTACTATAGCGGAAAAAGGCTTTTTTGTAAAGAAAGAGAGAAGGAAATATGTGTCACTGGAATACTGTAAACTGGAACTGTATCATACGAAAAGAAACATTAGAAGAAAAAATTTCTGAAGAAGAGAAACATGCATTAAGCCGCCTGCAAAAAGAACTGTCAGAGCAGAAAAAAGTGGAACTTCTTTTTACAGATGCTGATTTGGAAAAAGATATCACATTTTTCCTGAGCGGACATCATGTAAAGCCGGAGGAATGTATGCTGCTTGCAACAGAACCGGAAGAAGTGGCATGGGCGAAAAAGGATGTAGATTCTGACTCAGACCAGCTTACCATCATTGGCTATGAAGTACCGGATTTTTCAAAACAGATGCCTTTAAGCAATGTGGATATGCTGCTTCTTGGATTGGAAGAAGTGGATACAGAATTTTTACTTCGGACATTTCAGCGGAAACACCATCTGCCGTGGCGGATATTAGAGACAAAGCGGTGCTATCTGAGAGAGATTACGTTAGATGACATGGACGATTTATTTGATTTATATAATAAGAAGGGAATCACCGATTATATCGAGCCCCTTTACGAAAGACAGGAAGAGGAGGAGTACCAGAGAGCATATATTGAAAATATGTATGGCTACTATGGATATGGCATGTGGCTGGCAAAGGAAAGAGGTACCCACCGGCTGATTGGAAGAGCCGGAATCGACTATCGCATGCTGGGAGAAGAAGAAATTATTGAGATGGGTTATGTCATTGCACCGGAATACCAGAGGCAGGGTTATGCATATGAGGTCTGTCAGGCAATCATGGCATGGGTAAAAAATAATCTTGATTTTCGAAGAATTGACTGTCTGGTGGAGCCGGGGAATGAAGCATCGTTGGGACTGCTTCATAAACTTGGCTTTCAGGAAACAGAGAAGATAAATCAGGATGGAAAAATATTCCGACATTTTCGGTATTTTTATCCGTGATTGGAAAGTTAAGCGGCAGGAGACATTTTTATACATAATATAAATCTTTTTTTCATATATAGTACAAAGCGAAACTGTATCCGGAACATGATATAAAAAATAAGTTACGGATGCAGGCGTAAGGTACGAAGATGGATGGAGGATATATGGGAAAAGAGAAGGTGGCAGGAAAAGGAAATCTTTTTACGACAATGGGCAAAGTGTTGCTGGTCATGTATATTCTGACGGGAATACTGCTTTTTATTCTGGCGGCAGTCTTATATAAAATGGAATTAAGCGAAGCTGCGGTAAATATCAGCATTATCATAAGCTATATTGTAGTGGGATTTGTCGGCGGCTTCATCATTGGAAAGATTAAGAAGAGCCGGAAATATCTGTGGGGAGCCGTGATGGGGCTATTATATTTTGCAGTGCTGCTCATTGTGTCCCTGATATTGAAAAAGGGACTGGATTCCGGAATGCAGCACATCCTTACAACACTGATTTTATGCACTGCTTCGGGAACTGTGGGAGGAATGCTCAGTTAAAAAAAGTGCTTTTCTTATGAAAGACTATGTGTTATACTAACTAGAGGTATTTTTTCGAAAGGAGATAACGAGATGAAACATATTAAGACCTTGAATACAAGAAAGTTACAGAATACAGTAAAGAAGGGCGGATGCGGCGAGTGCCAGACATCTTGTCAGTCAGCATGCAAGACTTCCTGTACTGTAGGAAACCAGACTTGCGAGCATTGCAAATAATTACCAGAAGTTCAGATTGAGAACGAACGAAACGACCGTACGCCTGCGCGGACGGTCGTTATAATGTTGTAAGAAAGTGAGGAAATATTGTAGTGGTTCACCAGTATAAAAACAACGGCTATAATATTGTCCTGGATGTAAACAGCGGCGCCATCCATATTGTGGATGACTTAACCTATGATGTCATTGCATTGTGGGAAGAGACAAGCCGTGAAGAAATCATACAGAGACTGAATAAGACCTATGATGAGGCGGAGATAAAAGAAGCAATTGAAGAGATAGAGGAATTGCAGAAGAACGGAGATTTGTTCACACCGGATGATTATGAAGAATACATCGGTGATGTAACAAAGCGTCCTACTGTAGTAAAAGCACTGTGTCTGCATATTGCCCATGATTGTAACCTTGCCTGCAGATACTGTTTTGCAGAAGAGGGAGAATATCACGGCAGACGTGCGTTAATGTCCTATGAAGTAGGAAAGGCTGCATTGGATTTCCTGATTGCCAATTCCGGCAACCGCCGGAACTTAGAGGTGGATTTCTTCGGTGGAGAACCTACCTTAAACTTCCAGGTGGTAAAAGATTTAGTAGCATATGGAAGAGAGCAGGAAAAAATACATAATAAGAATTTCCGGTTTACACTGACCACAAATGGCGTTCTTTTAAATGATGATATTATGGAGTTCGCTAATAAAGAGATGGACAATGTTGTATTAAGTATTGACGGAAGAAAAGAAGTCAATGATTATATGCGTCCGTTCCGTGGTGGTCAGGGAAGCTATGATGTGATTGTTCCGAAATTCCAGAAATTTGCAGACAGCAGAAATCAGGAACGCTACTACGTGCGCGGAACCTATACCCATCATAATTTAGATTTTTCCAAGGATGTACTGCATCTGGCAGACCTTGGGTTTAAGCAGATTTCCGTAGAACCGGTTGTGGCACAGGAGACAGATGATTATGCCATCCGTGAGGAAGACCTGCCACAGCTTTTTGCAGAATATGATGCACTGGCAAAAGAGATGGTAAAACGGAAAAAAGAAGGAAAAGCATTCAACTTCTTCCACTTTATGATTGATTTGGAGGGTGGTCCTTGTGTTGCCAAGAGACTTTCCGGATGTGGTTCCGGAACTGAGTATCTGGCAGTAACACCTTGGGGAGACTTATATCCATGTCATCAGTTTGTTGGAAATGAAGATTTCCTGATGGGAAATGTTTTTGAAGGCTTAAAACGTACCGATATCCGGGATTCCTTTAAGAGCTGTAATGTTTATTCCAAGGAAAAATGCAGAGAGTGTTTTGCAAGATTCTACTGTAGCGGTGGATGTGCAGCGAACTCTTATAATTTCCATGGTGATATTCATAATACCTATGACATTGGTTGTGCATTACAGAAGAAACGTGTGGAATGCGCAATTATGATAAAAGCCGCAGAGGCGGAAATTTAAGTCAGGAGAAAGGAAGAAGAAAATGAAGAAAAGTAAGGGCGTAGCCATATTACTTGCAGTTCTCTTGGTTTTAGCAGGACTGTCGTATTATGCGTCTATCATCTTATCTTCAACCGGAAAAGGTGAAGATAAGAACATTAAGCTTGGATTGGACTTGGCAGGTGGTGTCAGCATCACATATCAGGTAGAATCTGAGAATCCGACTTCCGAGCAGATGAAGGATACTATTTACAAGCTTCAGAAGCGTGTGGAAGGCTACAGTACAGAAGCATCTGTATATCAGGAAGGTGATGACCGTATCACCGTTGAAATTCCAGGAGTAAAGGATGCCAACAAGATTCTGGACGAACTTGGAAAACCGGGTTCCTTAGAGTTCCGGGATCCGGACGGAAATGTTTACATGACTGGTAATGATGTAAAGGATGCACAGGCTGCAACACAGCAGGACAACCTTGGCAACAAGCAGTATGTGGTCCAGCTTACACTTACGGATGAAGGCGCACAGAAATTTGCAGATGCAACCACTGCCAATGTTGGAAAGGTCTGCCCAATTGTATATGATGATGAGGCAATCAGTACTCCTCGTGTAAAAGAAGCAATTACCGGCGGAAGCGCAGTAATCGATGGAATGAGTTCCTATGAAGAAGCAGAGACTTTAGCTTCTAACATCCGTATCGGTTCTCTTTCCTTAGAGTTATCTGAGTTACAGTCCCAGATAGTAGCAGCACAGCTTGGTACAGAAGCAATATCAACGGCATTAAAGGCAGCAGCAATCGGTCTTGCCCTGATTGCGGTATTCATGATTGCTTACTACTGGATTTCCGGTGTGGCAGCAACCATAGCACTTGGAATTTATACTACAATGGTAGTTGCAGTTATTTATCTTTTTGAAATTACACTTACCCTTCCGGGTATCGCAGGTATCATCCTTTCCATTGGTATGGCGGTAGATGCAAATGTTATTATCTTCGCCCGTATCAGGGAAGAAATTGCATCCGGCAAGACTGTTTCGACAGCAATTAAGACCGGATTCCAGAAAGCGTTATCTGCAATTTTAGACGGAAATATCACCACCCTGATTGCTGCAGCAGTGCTGGCATTTAAGGGAAGCGGTTTCGTAAAAGGATTTGCTTATACACTGGCAATCGGTATCGTTTTATCTATGTTTACCGCATTAGTTGTAACAAGACTGGTATTACATGGACTGTATGTAATTGGTTTCCGTGATGCAAAATTCTATGGAAGACAGAAAGACCGCCGTCCAATGCATTTTATTGCAAAACGCCACGTATTTTTTATTGTTTCAGCAGTAATTATTATTGCCGGATTTGTGGGAATGGGCGTAAACAAAGCCAATGGCAAGGGCGCATTGAACTTAAGCCTTGAATTTGTCGGTGGTACATCTACAACCGTAGATATGGGTAAAGATTATACTCTTGCAGAATTAGATTCTGAAGTAATTCCTCTGATTGAGGATGTGACTGGAGATTCCAGTGTACAGGCTCAGAAGGTAGAAGGAAGTACACAGGTTGTATTTAAGACCAGAAGCCTTGATTTGGACGAAAGAGAGCAGTTAAATACTACATTAGAAGAAAATCTTGGTGTAGATACTTCAACTGTTTCCTCTACCAATATCAGTTCCACTATCAGTGGTGAAATGACAAAAGATGCAGTCTGGGCAGTAGTAATTGCAACAATCTGTATGCTGGTTTATATCTGGTTCCGGTTTAAAGACATTCGTTTTGCAACCTCTGCTATTTTAGCACTGATTCATGATGTACTGGTTATTTTAACCTGTTACTCTCTGCTGCGGCTGTCTGTAGGAAGCACATTTATTGCAGTAATGCTGACAATCATCGGATATTCCATCAATGATACCATCGTTATCTTTGACCGAATCCGTGAGAATATGCATCTGGTAAGAAATGTGGATAAGGAAAGCTTAACCGAAATAGCTGACCGCTCCATTTCCCAGACAATTTCACGAAGCTTAAATACTTCAATTACAACCTTTGTAATGGTATTCCTGCTTTATATCCTTGGAGTTGCATCCATTAAAGATTTCTCACTTCCTCTTATGGTAGGTATTGTGAGCGGAACTTATTCTTCTATCTGTATTGCAACAGAGCTGTGGTTTGTATTCAAAACACGCTTTGCAAAGAAGAATGCATAAGTAACAGAAATGATTTCCCCTCTTCTGATTTGGAAGAGGGGATTTTTACATTTGGGCGTTGTTTAAAAATTAATATCCGGGGATTGCAAAAGGATAGAAGAGATTTGTTACAATAATATTACGTTGATTCGCAGCAGATTATCTTTCGTTATGAAATACCACAGTTCTAAAATGCGTGTTTTTCTTTTGGTTATGAAAACAGTCTTTCCAATGTTTGCCAGAATAGCTACACGGTTCGTCGAAGTACAGATGCCTGATAAGGGCTGTTAGGGGCACTGGGAATTTCATCTGGCAACAGGCAACGCTGGTACAGGGATGTACCAGCGAGGCACATTTGAACATGGACGTGAATTTGTGCCGGTTGCCAGAAGAAAGTATAATTATGCCGAAATTCCCTGTGCCCCTTGCAGGCTTTATGCGGCATCTGTTCTCGACGGACAGTGCAGCTATTCAGTCAAAGCAACCGGAAAGACAGTTTATCAGCAAGAAAAACACGCTTTCTAAGAACTGCTGGCATTTCATAACGGATAAAGATAATCCGCTGTAAATCTCCGTAATATTTTCCAGCAAAGATTATTTCCTTTTGCAATCGCCGAAAATTAATGTTTGAAAAAGGAGAAAAGAATGACTACAATTCAGAAAATAGCAATTGCATATGCAATAATTGCAAATATTGTTGGGCTATCCGTCATGGGAATAGATAAACGCAGAGCCATCTGTCATAAATGGCGTATTCCAGAAAAAACATTATTTCTGGTAAGCATACTGGGAGGAAGCATTGGAACATGGACAGGTATGTATCTGTTCCGTCATAAGACAAAGCATTGGTACTTTGTAATAGGAATGCCATGTATACTGATTGTGCAACTGGTTTTATACTATTATTTTTGGTAAAAATATTTTCAAACCGGGATAGGCGTGATAAAATATATCAAATAGAAATGAGATATGGATAATAGGTGAGCAACAGTATCAGGGAGAAATGCAAATTATGGCAGGAATGATGGAGTTAAATGGCTGCCGGATTATTGTAAAGGAAATTGCCGGCGGGAAGATGGTATTAGATACAAGAATTAAATCGTATGATCCGATCCGTAAAGTAGTAAAGGTTAGTGCAGGAAGCCTTGACAACCGGATGGAGCATGCGGTGACGGTTATCATATTTGGACCGAATGGGAGCCTGGTAGAAGCTGCCGGTAATCTTCGGAAGGTTATAATTGCCAATGAAGTAGAAATCGAGCTGGGCAGGAGTAAGAATGGTGAGAAGCGGAAGCATGCCCGTTATCCCTTAAAAGAAAAGGGATATATAGAATCTGTTATTGTGGATGGAACATTAATTGAATTGCAGAAGCCAATTGAAATGGAAACCTGTAATATCAGTGGAAATGGAATTCTGATTCAGACAATGGCAGGAAGCGGGACAATTGGAACGGAACTGCGGATTTGTGTGAAACTTGGAGATACAATGTTACAGAAGACATATCGGATTGTCCGGATACAGAATGCAAATCTTAAGACAGAAGAGTATGGCTGCATGATGATTCGTGACAGGAATATATAAGGGCGGAGTGACAGAATGAGACTTAGAAAAATTCCAATTGATTTTTTATGGGAAGGCCTGGAACTTTCCGGAGATATTTATAATGACAGAGGTTCGGTGC
The DNA here is from genome assembly GCF_025567465.1 of Roseburia amylophila. NCBI lineage: Bacteria > Bacillati > Bacillota > Clostridia > Lachnospirales > Lachnospiraceae > Roseburia > Roseburia amylophila. The sequence goes on along the minus strand of NZ_JAOQKI010000002.1, from coordinate 40,492 downwards.
TGCTTTTGAAACGGGGCGAAGTCCTGACACAGGACCGGTTAGATAAACTTTCCAAGTTTGAACGTGGTGGATATATTACAACCAGTGAGGAAACTTATCAGGAAATTCTCAACAGTGGAAAAGCACCAAGAGCTGCATTGCAGAGAGTATACGAAGAAGCAGTCGGCTATACAGCATTAAAAAACGATGTAGACAGTATTTTTTCTGTAACCAGAAATGCTTCCGAAATTAATATGGAAGCAACGGAGACTGTTACAAAGGATATTTTTACTAAGATTAAGGTATTGGATTTTCCTAAAATATTTCAGTGTATTGATGCACCGAGAGAGATGGATGAGAATTTGCAGCGCCATTCCCTGAACGTAGCATTTACCAATGGTGTTATCGGGCAGTGGCTGAAGCTTCCGGAACCGATGATTAAAAAGCTGGTATGCGCCGGATTAGTGCACGATATCGGAAAGACGAAGATACCGGAAGAAATCTTAAATGCACCGAGAAGACTTACGGAAGAAGAATTTGAAATCATAAAAGCTCATCCCGTTTATTCATATGAGCTGCTTTGGGATAATGTAGATGAAGATATCCGGTTAGCGGCAAGACATCATCATGAGCGGCTGGATGGAAAGGGTTATCCGGATCAGATTGCAGGAGATGAGATTTCTCTGCTGGCAAGGATTACCGCCATTTCCGATGTGTATGATGCCATGATTTCCCAGAGAAGTTATAAGGAATCCATGATTCCTTTTGATGTGTTGGAGAAATTTAAAAAGGGCGAATTTCCGGGACTGGATGAACGCCTGGTAGACTTATTTGTGAAAAATATGGTGGCAAATTACCGGGATGTAAAGGTACAGATGTCCGATGGAAGAATCGGTGTGGTGCGTTACATTCCACCAAATGACCTGAATCATCCGATTATCAACTGCAATCATGATGTCAGTCAGACAGATGATAAATGGTATTGCGTCTGCATTGCAAATCAGACAGGAAAATAGATTTTGCATAAATAAAAACCTCTTTACCAGAAAACTGGTAAGGAGGTTTATTATTTATAGGCTTTGTTTCAGGCAGGTTTTGATATCATCGGAAGCATTGCTGATTGGCTTTATGTGGAAGGTATCGGTAAGATACTGCAGCACATTTGGACTGATGAAGGCAGGAAGCGTTGGACCTAAATAAATATCATGAATGCCAAGGCTTAAAAGGGCAAGCAGGTCAGCAACCGCTTTCTGTTCATACCAGGATATAATCAGTGACAGTGGAAGTCCGTTTACGTCCGTTTCAAAAGCATCTGCAAGTGCAGTAGCAATGCGGATGGCAGAGTAGACATCATTACATTGTCCCACATCCAAAAGACGTGGCAGTCCGGCTACTTCACCAAAATCTAGTTTATTAAAACGGTATTTTCCGCAGGCAAGCGTTAGAATCATACAGTCGGATGGAACCATTTGGGCAAAGTCAGTGTAGTAATTTCGTCCCGGACGGGCACCGTCACAGCCACCGATAAGGAAGAAATGGCGGATTTGTCCGCTTTTAACAGCTTCCACAAGCTGTGGGGCATAGCTTAAGGCAGCGTGGTGTCCGAAACCTACCAGAATCTCTTTTGCCGGCTGGTCTTCCTGGAAACCGCCAAGTTCAATTGCCTGTTTTATGATTTCACTGAAATCTTTGTCTCCATTTTCTTTCCGACCGACATGTTTCACACCATCCCAGCCTACTACATTCGTGCTGTAAATCCTGTCTTTGTAGGAATCTCTCGGGCGCATCAGGCAGTTGGTGGTCATCAGGATACAGCCGGGAATGTTGTCAAACTGTTTCTGCTGATCCTGCCAGGCTCCACCGAAGTTACCTACAAGATGAGAATATTTTTTCAGTCCATCATAACCGTGGCAGGGCAGCATTTCACCATGGGTATAGATGTTGATGCCGGTGCCTTCCGTCTGCTTCAACAGCATTTCCAAATCATTTAAGTCGTGGCCGGAGACAATGATAAATGGCCCTTTTTTAATAGTAACATTTACCTTATGCGGGGAAGGATTGCCATAAATAGTGGTATTGGCATCGTCCAGTTTTTTCATGACTTCAATAGCCATTTCACCGGTACGCATGGTCAGACGGATCAGGTCTTCGACAGTCAGCCGGTCATCGGTAATGGCTTCTAATGCCAGTATATAAAAGTCATCCACTTCATCACTGAAGTAACCTAATTCTCTTGCCTGATGACCATAGGCACTGATACCTTTTAAACCGTAGAGAATAGTTTGACGGAGGGAGCGGATGTCTGGGTCTAAGGATTTGTCATACATAATGCCCGCCATAGGAGCATCCTTTAACATATCCGTTTTTGAATCCGGCAGATGATAGGTGGCATGGAGTGTGGAATTCGAAATTTCACCTACCAAATTGTGAAGCTCTTCTTTGATTTGCTGTGATTGCCGGAGCAGTGCCACATGTACATCTGCATCAAAATTTACATTGGTAAGTGTCGTAAAAAGTACATTTTCAATAAAGCTTACAATCGATTTGTCCATATGTTGTCCCTGCTCCACCAGCACTTTTCCGTAGCAGCTGATCCCCTTTATCTGAAAAATAAGTAAATCCTGCAGGTTGGCAATTTCCGGTGTCTTTCCGCATACGCCAAGCTTTGTACAGCCTTTGCCACCGGCTGTCTGTTCACACTGATAGCAGAACATTTCATAATTTAAATCCATGTTATTTCCCATACGATAATCTCCTTTTATAGAAAATTTTTTGGACGATTGCGAAAAGATATATTTTTCTTTCAAAATTTTTACTATAGAAGGGTATTGGAAGTTTGCACCGAAATACCGTAGTTCTAAAAGGTATGTTTTGCTTGTGGCGATAAAAATAGTCTTTCCAATGTTTGACAGCAGAGCTGCATGGTTCGTCAATTACGGATGCATGGTAAGGGCTGTTAGGGGCACTTAGAATTTCATTCGTCCTTTGGCAACGCTGGCACAGGGATGTGCCAGCGAGGCGCAACTGAACATGGATGTGAATTTGCACCGGTTGCCGGAACATAAAACTTCAATACCGAAATTCTTAGTGCCCCTTGCAGGCGTTATGTTGCATCCGCAATTGACGGACAATACAGCTACGCAGTCAAAGCAACGGAAAGACAATTTACAATCAAGCAAAACATACACTTTAAGAACTTCTGGCATTTCAGCACAAATTACTTCCAATGCCCTTCTATATTTAAAATTTTTGAAATAAATTCTTACGTTCTTTTTCATAATCGCCTAAGAAAAGTTTAGATATCGGCATTAGCATGAGCCGGGAAAAGGAATATTATGCATGAAGAAATAGAGTAGATAAAATAGAAAGTTGACAATGGAATAAAATCTGACTAAAATACTTAGGAACCGAACTAATTAGAAATAGTAATAAGTTTAAAGAAAGGAACAGATTTGCCATGGAAACAGGAAAGGTAATTAATAAAATATCCAACCGGCTCCGCAGACGATCTAAGAAAATACAGGAATCTATCGGAATCAGCGGAGCAAAGGGTAACATTTTAAATTATATTCTGGTGGAATCAGAAAACCATCCGGTATACCAGAAAGAAATTGAGGAAGAATTTGGCTTGCGTCCGTCTACTGCAACAGAGACTTTAAAGAATCTTGAGCAGGCAGAACTAATCTGCCGGGTGCCGGAATCAGAGGATGGAAGATATAAGAAGATTGTTTTTACAGAACAGGCGCGGAAGATTGAACATATTCTGCGAAAGGAAATTACGGAATCGGAAGAACTTTTATTACAGGGAATTACGGAAGAAGAAAGAAAAGAATTTTTAAGAATTGCAGAGAAGATGCTTCGGAATCTGGAATGAGAAATTTAAAGTTACAAGAGGTCGATGAGTGGCTTTGGAAAGCAGATTTTACCGGTAGAAAGGAAGGGTTACAATGGATGAAAATGAATTGATGGGCAGCATGAAGGTGTCGAAGGCAGTAGCAAAGATGGCAATTCCAAGTGTTATCAGCAGTCTGGTTACTGTCGTTTATAATATGGCGGATACGTTTTTCGTAGGGCAGACAGGGGATCCGTTGCAGGTGGCTGCGGTCAGTCAGACGAATCCGATTTTTATATTATTTATGGCATTTGCCAATATGTTTGGTATGGGCGGAAGCGCAGCGGCATCTATGGCATTGGGCGAAAAGAAGGAAAAAAGAGTAAAGCAGGTTTCTTCTTTTATTACCTATGCATCACTTATCGTGGGAATTGTTTTTGCTGTAATTTTACTGGCTGGAATGCAGCCGGTTTTACAATTGTTTGGAGCAGATGCAGATACTTATGAACTGGCGAAAGGATACACAACATACATTTCTTATGGTGCACCGTTTATTATCTGGTCTGCGGCAGCAAGCTTTGTTGTGCGTTCGGACGGAGCCAGCCGGGAAGCTATGACAGGAAGTATGATAGGAACCGTGGCCAATATTATTTTAGACCCGATATTTATCAGTGGATTTGGTATGGGTGCAGCAGGCACAGCCATTGCAACGACTATTGGAAATATAATGGCGAGTGTATATTATCTTTGGTATTTCTGTAGAAAGAGCAGGAACATGTCTATGGCATTCCGGTATTTTAAATGTGGGGACAGAATTCTGTCCCAGGTATGCTCGGCAGGACTTCCAACAGCTATTTTTTCTGCATTGATGAGCATTTCTACGATTATTTTAAACCAGATTCTGGTGGCATATGGAAATGCACCGGTAGCGGCTATTGGAATTGTATTTAAGGCAAATATGTTTATCACATTTTTACAGATGGGACTGGCAAATGGAGTACAACCGTTATTAGGCTATAGTTACGGTGCAGGGAACAGGGAGCGTTTTATTACAGTGGAACGTTATACGAAGAAATGCTGTCTGATTGTAGGTGTATTGGCGACAGCACTGTTTTTCTTTTTCCGGGAGCCGATTATCCGCCTGTTTATTTCTGATACAGAGGTCATAAATTATGGTGTGGAAATGCTGATTGCTTATATGATTTCCGGTCCGGTCATTGGCATTTTATTTATGAATATGAACTGTATGCAGTCTACCGGAAATGCACTTCCGGCAACGATTCTTTCTATATTGAGACAGGGCGTACTTTTGATTCCGGTGCTTTACGGCTTGAATGCATTGCTCGGTCTGCACGGTGTTATCTACGGACAGGCACTGACGGATTATGTGGCAGTTCTCCTTTCTATTGTAATCTGGCGGTGGAAACGCAGGAAAACTTTATAGGAGAAAACGGTCAGGTTGCCTTTTTCACAGGTTGGTGCTATGCTGACGATAGTAGATTGGCAGAGTAAGTGGAGGAGAAGGCATGGAGCAGAATGTTCAGAAAGCAGAACAGATGAAATACCGGCTGGCAGATGCCATGAAGCAGTGTATGGCGAAGATGCCGATAGAACGGATTACAGTCAGGCAGATTGTGGAACTGAGCGGAACGACAAGACAGACATTTTACCGTCATTTTCAGGATAAATATGATCTGATAAACTGGTATTTTGACAAAATTTTAGCAGAATCCTTTGAACATATGGGAGAGGGAAAGACGGTATACGAGGGGCTGGTAAAGAAATTTGAATATATTGAGCAGGAAAAATTATTTTTCCGGGCTGCATTTAAATCAGACAGCCAGAACTGCTTAAGAGACCATGATTTTGAACTGATTACCCGGTTTTATACGGATAAGATAGAAAAGAAATCAGGACAGAAATTATCGGAGCATCTTCATTTCCTTCTGGAAATGTATTGCCAGGGTTCAGTTTATATGACAATTCAGTGGGTGCTTGGAAGAAAGAAGGCTACACCGAAGGAACTGGCAAAGGCACTGACGGAAGCGGTGCCGGCGGAACTGAAAGCGGTATTTGAAAAATTGCAGATGATATAGTGGTGAAGGATGATGATTGAGAGTGGAATTTGCCCATGACAGATATTGAAAAATCAAGTGACAGAGTTGCCTTTTTGTAACTTTCTATTTGTCTTTTTCATTGGTAAAATAGAGGTATCAATAAAGGACAAAGGAGAAGATAAAATGGCAAACAGAATTATGTTAAATGAGACTTCCTACCATGGTGCAGGAGCAATTAAAGAAATCGCAAACGAGGCAAAGGCAAGAGCATTTAAGAAAGCATTTGTCTGTTCCGACCCGGATTTGATTAAGTTTGGTGTAACATCCAAAGTAACCGATGTATTGGATGAAGCAGGACTTGCTTATGAAATCTATTCAGATATTAAGGCAAATCCTACCATTCAGAACGTACAGCATGGTGTGGAAGCATTTAAAGCATCAAAAGCAGATTATATCATTGCAATTGGTGGTGGTTCTTCTATGGATACATCAAAAGCAATTGGTATCATTATTGCAAATCCGGAATTTGAGGATGTCAGAAGCTTAGAGGGTGTAGCTCCGACAAAGAAGCCTTGTGTTCCGATTATTGCTGTACCGACAACAGCCGGAACTGCAGCAGAAGTTACCATTAACTATGTAATTACAGATGTAGAGCGTAAGAGAAAATTTGTATGTGTAGACCCGCATGATATGCCGGTTATCGCAGTAATTGACCCGGAGATGATGTCATCTATGCCAAAGGGACTGACTGCTTCCACCGGAATGGATGCACTGACACATGCCATTGAAGGATATACTACAAAGGCTGCATGGGAAATGACTGATATGTTTCATTTGAAAGCGATTGAAATTATCAGCAGATCTTTAAGAAGTGCAGTTGCCAATGAAAAAGAAGGCCGTGAAGGAATGGCATTAGGACAGTATATTGCAGGAATGGGATTTTCTAATGTAGGACTTGGAATTGCACATTCCATGGCACATACATTAGGTGCTGTATATGATACTCCACATGGAGTTGCCTGTGCAATGATGCTTCCAATCGTAATGGAATACAACGCAGAATGCACTGGTGAGAAATATCGTGAGATTGCAAGAGCAATGGGTGTAAAAGGCGTTGATGATATGTCTGTAGAAGAATACAGAAAGGCAGCCATTGATGCGGTACAGCAGTTATCTGTAGATGTTGGAATTCCAACAAAATTAGAGGCATTAAAGGAAGAAGACTTAGAATTCCTTGCAGAATCCGCTTTTGCTGATGCCTGTGCACCGGGCAATCCAAAGGATACAAATGTAGAGGATTTGAAAGCTTTATTCCGTAAACTGATGTAATCAGAAGCTTGGAAAATATATGATAGAAGAAAAAGATAACAGACTCCCGGAGCATCGGAAAAACGATGTTCCGGGAGTTCTTTATGAAAAATTTATTTGCGTCTGATAGGATGGAACCGTATAATGAAATTGGATTGATATTCAATAGAGCATACTTTGTGAAGGGTTTGAGAGAGGAATCGGAAACAAAGGAGGCTATTAATCTGAACAGCGAAATTACAAATGCAGTAAAAGCTGCAAGAAATCGGGCACAATATGATGAATGTGCCAAAAGACTCTTAGGACAAAAAAGTATTCTGGCGCATATTTTGGTGAATACTGTGGATGAATTTAAAGGTATGAATCCCAAGGATGTGATACCGTATATTGAAGGAGAACCACAGGTTGGTGTTGTGCCCATAGAACCGGGACTTACAAATGCAAGCGATATGGCAGGACATATTGGCGGATTTAATTCAGAAAATGCAGAAATAAATGAAGGAACGGTCAGGTTTGATATTGTTTTTTATGTGCGCATGAGAGATGGAATTTCTCAAATTATAGTAAATATTGAAGCTCAGAAGAACAAACCTGTTACATATAAAATATTGAACCGGGCGATATTCTATGTAAGCAGGCTTATTTCATCCCAAAAGGAACGTGATTTTTGGCATTCGGATTATGATGACATAAAACGGGTATTTAGTATCTGGATTTGCATGAATATGGATATGAATTCGCTGAGTTATATTCATCTGATGAAAGAAGATATCGTAAATGAATATGACTGGGAAGGAAATATAGACCTTTTGAATATTGTATTGCTTGGTGTAACAAATGAAGTTCCCAAAAGAGAGAAACGCTATGAGCTGCATCGGCTGATAAGCACACTTTTGTCAAATGAAATAGAAGCAGAAGAAAAATTAAATATAATAGAACTGGAATATCAGATTCCGGTAAGTGAAGAATTGAGAGAGGAAGTGAACCTGATGTGTAATCTGAGTGAAGGAATAGAAGAAAGAGCAGCAGAAAAGGCTGCAGAAAAGACATTAAGAGAAACAAATAAAAAAGTAATTACCAATATGCACAGGAAGGGCTATACCTTAGAACAGATAGCAGAGATTGTGGAAATCAAACCGGAGGAAGTAGGAAAAATCATAGAAGAAGAATCTATGTCAGTATAGAATAGAGAGAGGAAAAGAAAAATGGCAGCACAGTTAGCGTTTGCAAGTGATTATATGGAAGGAGCTCATCCGGCAATTCTCAAGAAGTTAGCGGAGACAAATCTGATAAAAAGTGCCGGATACGGACTGGATGAATATTCGGAAACTGCAAGGGAAAAGATTCGGAAGGCTTGCAATGCACCGGAGGCAGAGGTGCATTTTCTGGTGGGAGGAACGCAGACCAATGCCACGGTAATTGGTGCCCTGTTAGCATCCTGTCAGGGAGTGATTGCGGCAGAGACCGGACATGTCAGTTCCCATGAGGCAGGAGCTATTGAAGCGGGTGGACATAAAGTATTGACGATTCCGCAGACAGACGGAAAAATCAGCGCAGAAAAGGTAGAAGAAGTCTTAAATACATTTAAAGAGGATGGCAACCGTGATCATATGGTGATGCCGGGAATGGTATACATTTCCCAGCCGACAGAATATGGAACCTTATATAACCGGCAGGAATTAGAAGCATTAAGTAAAGTATGCCGCAGCAATGGTATTCCACTTTATTTAGATGGAGCAAGACTGGCTTATGCACTGGCATGTTCGGCGAATGATGTGACATTAGAAGATATTGCAGCATGCTGCGATGCCTTTTATATCGGAGGAACAAAATGCGGTGCATTGTTTGGAGAGGCAGTGGTATTTCCGAAGCCAGGACTTATTCCGCATTTCTTTACCATTGTAAAACAGCATGGAGCACTGCTTGCTAAGGGACGGATACTTGGCATCCAGTTTGATGTCTTATTTGAAAATGATTTGTATGAGCATATCGGAGAGCCGGCAATTGCAGCGGCAGATAAGATTCGGGAAGGCTTAAAGGAAAATGGAATTGAGCTTTATCTGGATGCTCCCACCAATCAGGTATTTTGTGTGGTAGACAATGCATTTATGGAAAAGCTTGCGCAAAAAGTTGAATTCAGCTTCTGGGAGAAAAAGGATGAGACGCATACGGTAATTCGTTTTGCAACCAGTTGGGCAACGACAATGGAAGACGTGGATGAGCTGATAAAATTGATTAAACAGATAAATGAGTAGATGAATGATAGACGGATAAACAGATAATGAATAAAAAGGATGGAATGAGGATTTAAAAGATGTGGGCAATACTAATGATAGTACTGTTTTTCAGTGCGTTTGCAGGAATCATCTATCTGATAAACCGGATTGGAAAATTTGGTTTCCTGAATAAAATAACAAAAGGAAAAAAGTGGCTGCGCATCCTAATTAGTGCGGTTTTGGTATGTGGAATCACCGTAATACTCTGGGTAGCGTGGGGTTCGATGAATGCTATAGTATGCATTATGCATCTGATTATATTCTGGCTTATCAGTGACGGAATTTTTGCACTGATAAAAAAACGCCGGAAGAGATCTTTGAAAAGATATTATGCCGGAGCTGTGGCACTTGTATTTACCATAGGATATCTTGGAAGCGGCTGGTATCTGGCACATCATGTATGGGAGACGGACTATCAGATTCAGACGGATAAGGAAGTAGGAAGCCTTCGGGTGGCAGTATTTGCAGATTCCCATGTAGGGACAACTTTTCATGGGGAAGGCTTTGCCGAGCATATGAAAACCATAGAGGAGCAGCACCCGGATGTGGTTCTGATTGTGGGAGACTTTGTGGATGATGATACGACAAAAGAAGATATGATAGCCTGCTGCAAAGCATTAGGAGAGCTTGATACGACTTATGGTGTATATTATGTCTTTGGAAATCATGATAAAGGATATTATCCGCCGGAATACCGGGGCTATGATGGAAATGATTTGATAGTGGAATTAGAAAAAAATCAGGTACATGTTCTGCAGGATGAGGTAGAACTGATTGCGGATAAATTCTATATAATAGGAAGACAGGATAAATCCGAAGAATATGCAGAAAAAAGAGCCACAATGGAAGAACTGACGGCAAACCTTGATCCGGATAAATTCTCCATTGTATTAGACCATCAGCCACAGGATTATGCAGCGCAGCAGAATGTCAATGTGGATCTGGTTCTTTCCGGACATACCCACGGTGGACAGCTATTCCCGCTGATGACCATTGAGAATCTTACGAAAATGACACCGGATGACCGTGTCTATGGATATGAGCAGAGAGAAAATACGAATTTTATTGTAACATCAGGAATTTCCGACTGGGCGATTAAGTTTAAAACGGGATGTAAGTCGGAGTATCTTATGATTGATATTGAAAGAAAATAAAAGAGGTGTATATGAAAAAGTTATTTTTGTATTTGACGGAATTTTTTGCAGGAATGTCAGTGATGGCAGTAGAGTTAGGTGCAAGCAGATTACTTGCACCATATTTTAGTTCTTCCCAGATAGTCTGGACAATCATTATCGGAACCATTATGATTGCCATGGCATTGGGAAATATTTATGGCGGAAGGACGGCAGACAAATCACCGAACCCGGATAAACTGTATGGAAGAATTATCATTGCCGCAATCTGGATTGCATTAATTCCGGTAGTGGGAAAATATATTATCATAGGAATATCAGCCCTTTTAATCTTTGCGGTAAATAATAATTTCCTGATTATTGCAGCTTTTGCAGCCTGCATGGTAATTTTCGTATTTCCGCTGTTTCTGTTGGGAACGGTAACACCATCCCTGGTAAAATATTCTGTTGATAATTTAGATGACAACGGAAAGACAGTAGGTACCTTAGGGGCATTTAACACCATCGGAAGCATCATTGGAACCTTTATCCCAACCTTTGTGACAATTCCGGCAGTAGGAACATCCGTTACATTTCTTATCTTTGCGGGAATTTTACTGGCATTATCCATCGTATATTTTATCAATGCGCATACCGGAAAGAAGAAAATAGTTGCATCTATTCTGATATTTGCACTGTGCTGCGGGTTTGGATATTCCGACTCATTTGCATTCTGGGAAAATAATCTGACCTATGAGGGGGAATCCGTATATAACTATCTTCAGGTATACGAAAATCAGGACAAGGTGTCCTTATCCACCAATGTGTTATTCGGTGTGCAGTCTGTGTATATGAAGCAGGATGAACTGACCGGCATGTATTATGATTATGCCATGGCGGCACCGCTTATGTTAAAAGACAAAGAAATATCAGACATGGATGTGCTGATTCTTGGAATGGGAACCGGTACTTATGCAACCCAGTGCCGGAAATATTTTGGAGATATGAATGTGGAAGGTGTTGAAATTGATGAGAAGATTACAAAGCTTTCCAGACAGTATTTTTCACTTTCGGAGGATGTGCCGGTAACGACTTATGATGGAAGAGCATTTTTAAATGCATCCGATAAGAAATACGATGTCATTATGGTAGATGCTTATCAGGATATTACGATTCCGTTTCAGATGTCTTCCGTTGAATTTTTTACGCTGGTAAAAGAGCATTTAAATGAAAATGGCGTAATGGTGGTGAATATGAACATGCGTGGGCAGAAAGAAGGAAATATTAACCAGTATCTTTCCGACACCATAGGAAGTGTATTTGGAACAGAATATACTGTGGATGTGGCAGGCTCTACAAACCGGGAACTGTTTGCATCCGACAATGGAGAAATTTTAAAGAATCTTTCTAACAACATTTCCAAGCTTGAAAATCAGGAGTTAAAGGGAATGATGACAGAGGTATTGGCAGATACCGTTTCCTATGAAAAGGGCGATTATATTCTTACAGATGATAAGGCACCGGTGGAACTTCTTGGAATGCAGGTGATTGATGAGATGATAAAAGATGAAGTTGCATATTATAAGGGCGTTTATAAAGAGGAAGGGCTGAAAGGACTGCTGAATTCCTTTTAAATATAAGAAAAATATAAATTAACAAAAATTGTCTGAAAATTTTAGCACTCACCTCTTGACAGTGCTAATAATGCGTGCTATATTTATGCTTGGAAACAGAAATAACAGGAATTCGTTCATAGCACAGTGGGAAATGAGGTGAAAGATATGAACATTCAGAAATTTACACAGAAGTCAATGGAAGCAATCCAGGATTGCGAAAAATTAGCATATGAATATGGCAATCAGGAAATCGAGCAGGAACATCTTTTAGTGGCATTACTGCAGCAGGAAGATGGACTGATTTTAAAACTGATTGAGAAAATGGAAATCCAGAAGGAGCATTTTGTAGACAATGCAATCCGCCATCTGGAAGCAAGAACCAAGGTGTCCGGCGGCCAGGTTTATGTCGGCCAGGCATTGAATAAGGTATTGATTAGTGCAGAGGATGAGGCAAAGCAGATGGGAGATGATTATGTCTCCGTAGAGCATCTGTTTTTATCCTTGTTAAAATATCCGAACCCTGCATTAAAGGAAATTTTTAAGGAATATGGTATTACAAGAGACCGTTTCCTGCAGGCACTGTCTACGGTGCGTGGCAACCAGCGTGTGACCTCCGATAATCCGGAAGCTACTTATGATACCTTAAATAAATATGGTTATGATATGGTAGAGAGGGCGAGAGACCAGAAGCTGGATCCGGTCATCGGACGAGATGCAGAAATCCGGAATGTAGTGCGAATTTTGTCCCGTAAGACGAAAAACAATCCGGTACTGATTGGCGAACCCGGTGTAGGTAAAACCGCAGTTGTAGAGGGACTGGCACAACGGATTGTACGTGGTGATGTTCCGGAAGGATTAAAGGATAAGAAGCTCTTTGCACTGGATATGGGTGCATTGGTAGCCGGAGCAAAATACCGTGGTGAATTTGAGGAACGTCTGAAAGCAGTATTGGATGAAGTAAAGAAATCCGAAGGACAGATTATCCTCTTTATCGATGAGCTGCATACCATTGTCGGTGCAGGAAAAACCGATGGAGCCATGGATGCCGGACAGCTTTTAAAACCAATGCTTGCCCGTGGAGAACTGCATTGTATCGGTGCTACCACATTGGATGAGTACCGGGAATACATTGAAAAGGATGCCGCATTGGAACGAAGATTCCAGCCGGTTATGGTAGACGAACCAACGGTAGAAGATACTATTTCTATCCTGCGTGGATTAAAGGAGAGGTATGAAGTATTCCATGGAGTAAAGATTACTGATAGTGCACTGGTTTCCGCAGCAGTGCTTTCGAACCGTTATATCTCAGACCGGTTCTTACCGGATAAGGCAATTGACCTGGTGGATGAAGCCTGTGCACTGATTAAGACAGAGCTTGATTCCATGCCAACCGAGTTAGACGAACTGAACCGTCGTGTCATGCAGTTAGAGATTGAAGAGACTGCATTGAAAAAAGAGGATGACCGTCTGAGCCAGGAGCGTCTGGCAGACTTACAGAAAGAGTTAGCAGAGCTTCGGAGTGAGTTCCAGAATAAGAAGGCACAGTGGGACAATGAAAAGAAATCCGTAGAGAAAGTCCAGAAGCTGCGTGAGGATTTGGAAAGCCTGAAAAATGAAATCCAGCAGGCAGAGCAGAGCTATGATTTAAATAAAGCGGCAGAATTAAAATATGGTAAGCTGCCGCAGTTACAGCAGCAGTTGGAAATTGAAGAAGAGAAAGTCAAAGGTGAAGATTTATCACTGGTACATGAAAGTGTCAGCGAAGAAGAAATCGCAAAGATTATCTCCCGCTGGACCGGAATCCCGGTAGCAAAACTGACTGAGAGCGAACGAAATAAGACACTGCACCTTGATGAAGAACTGCATAAACGTGTCATTGGACAGGACGAGGGCGTTACCAAGGTAACAGAAGCAATCATCCGTTCCAAAGCCGGAATCAAAGACCCGAGCAAGCCAATCGGTTCTTTCCTGTTCTTAGGACCAACCGGTGTAGGTAAGACAGAGCTTGCCAAAGCATTAGCAAGCTGCCTTTTCGATGATGAATCTAATATGGTCCGTCTCGATATGAGCGAGTATATGGAGAAATATTCCGTCTCCCGTCTGATTGGAGCACCTCCTGGATATGTGGGCTATGATGAAGGTGGTCAGCTGACGGAGGCAGTCCGCCGGAAACCGTATTCCGTAGTCCTCTTTGATGAGGTGGAAAAAGCACATCCGGATGTCTTTAATGTACTGCTTCAGGTACTGGATGACGGACGAATTACTGATTCCCAGGGACGTACCGTAGACTTTAAGAATACCATTATTATCATGACTTCTAACTTAGGCTCCATGCATCTGCTGGAGGGCATTGACGAAAATGGCGAGATTCGTCCGGAAGCAGAAGAAGCTGTCATGGAAGAACTGAAGGGTAACTTCCGGCCGGAATTTTTAAACCGTCTGGATGAAATCATTATGTTCAAGCCGCTGACCAAAGACAACATCGGCAACATTATCAAGTTACTGATGGAAGATCTGAATAAACGTCTTGCAGACCGTGAACTGAAAGTGGAACTGACCAAGGCTGCCGAGGATTATATTACCGAGAAAGGTTATGACCCGGTATATGGTGCAAGACCACTGAAACGTTTCCTGCAGAAATATGTGGAGACATTGGCAGCAAAATTGATTCTTGCAGATAAAGTCAGAGAGGGAGATACCATTCTTATCGACCTTACCGATGGAGAACTGACTGCCAGCGCAAAACCGGCGACCGCCTGAAATGGTTCAAGCCTGACATAATAAGAAATGCAGTTGCTGCATATATTGTCAGGAGAGCAGAAAAGTAACGGTGTAAAATGAGTCGAATCCGAAAAGCATTGATATGGATGAATCTGGCACTGGCGGTATTGGTAATTGCCGCCGGAGCCTGTCGGATCCGTGTCAATCATCTGGTAAATGCAGAGAGCATGAATATAAAGAAAACAAGTGGAATAAAAGAGGTTGCATTGACATTTGACGATGGACCAAGCCCGGAATGTACGAAAGATTTACTGGAAGGGCTGAAGGAGCGCAATGTCAAAGCAACCTTTTTTGTAATCGGAGAGAAAGCAGAGGCATATCCGGATTTGATAAAGAAAATTCAGGATGATGGGCATATCATAGGAAACCATTCCTATACCCATGTGAACCTTGGCATCTTATCGAAGAAAGATGCCTGTGAGCAGATTCGAAAGACCAATGATGTCATTTATCAGATTACCGGGGAATATCCGCAGTTTTTGCGTTCTCCTTTCGGAAGCACCCAGAAGAATCTGGACTGTCAGATGAATATGATAGAGGTGCTCTGGGATGTAGACCCAAGGGACTGGGAGGTGCAGAATAAGGAAAAAGTCGTCAATAAAGTAATGACGGATGTCAAAGATGGTGATATTATTTTATTACATGACGGTTATGACAGCAGTATGCTGGCAGCCTTTGAGATTATTGACCGGCTGCAGGCACAGGGTTATGAATTTGTAACGGTAGATAAGCTGATATTTGAGTTACCTTGAGAAAAAAGAATGTTTCAATGGATTTTTTGTGTGTTTTCACTGGAAAATCGAGAAAAAATACCAGAATAGACTTGTCAAAAGACAAAAATTAAGGTATGGTATCTTAGGATGAAATGAATTATTTTAAAGCTCAAATGTCATTTTGAAACCAAAAAAGTATAAAAATGAAGAAAAATAAGAGTAAAAATGCAAGATTCGTTTTGAAATTATGCAAGGAGCAAAAATGGATTTATTTGATTACATGCGGGAACAGAATATGGAAAAAGAGTCTCCCCTTGCGGCAAGACTTCGTCCCACGACCTTAGACGAAGTAGTCGGGCAGGAACATATTATCGGAAAGGACAAGCTGTTATATCGTGCCATTAAAGCAGATAAGTTAAGTTCTATTCTTTTCTATGGACCGCCGGGAACCGGAAAGACCACGCTGGCAAAAGTGATTGCCAATACCACCAGTGCTGAATTCCTTCAGATGAATGCTACATCTGCAGGAAAGAAGGACATGGAGGAAGTGGTGCAGCAGGCAAAGAACAATCAGGGAATGTATGGAAAGAAAACGATTCTTTTCATCGACGAGATTCATCGTTTTAATAAAGGACAGCAGGACTACCTTCTGCCTTTTGTAGAAGACGGAACGATTATCCTGATTGGTGCCACAACGGAAAATCCATATTTTGAAGTCAATGGAGCTTTACTATCCCGTTCCATTATTTTTGAACTGCATGCACTGGAAAAAGAAGATATTAAGAAGCTTTTGGTGCGGGCAGTTACTGATAAGGAAAAAGGAATGGGTGCATATCAGGCAGTCATCGATGAGGATGCACTGGAATTCATGGCAGATGTTGCCAATGGAGATGCAAGGGCAGCCCTTACCGCCATTGAACTTGGAATCTTAACCACACCACGAAGCGAAGACGGACTTATCCATATTACAATCGATGTGGCACAGGAATGTATCCAGAAGCGTGTAGTGAAATATGATAAGGCAGGAGATAATCATTATGATACGATTTCTGCATTTATCAAAAGTATCCGTGGAACAGACCCGGATGCAGCCCTTTATTACCTTGCAAGAATGTTATATGCAGGAGAAGATATCCGTTTCATCGCAAGAAGAATCATGATCAGTGCGGCAGAGGATGTTGGTACAGCAGACCCGATGGCATTGAATGTAGCGGTTTCTGCAGCACAGGCAGTAGAACGCATCGGTATGCCGGAGGCACAGATTATTCTTGCAGAAGCAGTTGCCTATGTGGCAAGTGCACCAAAGAGTAATGCATCCTATATGGGACTGAATCGTGCGATGGATGTGGTAGAACATACCAAAACGGCACCGATACCAAATCACTTAAAGGATGCACATTATAAATCCGCCGGAAAATTAGGACATGGTCTGGGTTATCTTTATTCCCATGATTACCCGCACCACTATGTCAGACAGCAGTATCTTCCGGACGGGCTGACGGATTCGGTATTTTATGAGCCGACCGACAATGGAAAAGAAAAAGAAATCGCCCAGTGGCTTCACTGGTTAAAAGAAAATGATGAATGATACAGGAGGAAGGAATAAGATGCAGTCTTATCAGGAAATGTCAAAAGAAGAATTGTATAAGGTAAAGGAAGGTCTTGAAAAAGAATATGCAAAATACAAGGGAATGGGTCTTTCTTTAAATATGGCAAGAGGAAAGCCGGCAGCAACCCAGCTCGACCTTGTTATGCCGATGCTGGATGTATTAAACAGCAGCAGTGAATTAATTGCAGAAGATGGTACAGATTGTAGAAATTATGGAGAATTAAAAGGAATTCCGGAAGCAAGAAAATTAATTGCAGATATGGTAGGAAGCACACCTGACCATGTTTTTGTATACGGTAATTCCAGCTTAAATGTTATGTACGATACCGTATCCCGTTCCTTTACCCACGGTGTCATGGGAAGTACACCATGGTGCAAACTGGATAAAGTAAAATTCTTATGTCCGGTACCGGGTTATGACCGTCATTTCGGAGTAACAGAATTTTTCGGTGTAGAAATGGTAAATGTACCGATGACTTCCGAAGGACCGGATATGGATATGGTAGAGCGTCTGGTAAGCAGCGATGATTCCATTAAAGGAATCTGGTGTGTACCAAAATATTCCAATCCTCAGGGAATCACTTATTCCGATGAAACTGTCCGCCGTATGGCAGCATTAAAGCCGGCAGCAGAAGACTTCCGTATTTACTGGGACAATGCCTATGTAGTACATCATCTCTATGAAGATGAGCAGGATGACCTTTTAGATATCATCAGCGAATGTGAGAAAGCCGGCAACCCGGATATGGTATATGAATTCTGCTCTACATCAAAGGTAAGCTTCCCGGGAAGCGGTATTGCAGCAATCGTAACTTCCAAGGCAAACCTTGACTTCATTGAAAAACAGTTTACGATGCAGACCATCGGACATGATAAGATTAATCAGCTTCGTCATGTACGTTATTTCAAAAATATTGACGGAATCAATGCACATATGATGAAACAGGCAGCAATTATGCGTCCGAAGTTTGAAATGGTAGAAAGAACATTGCAGGATGAATTAGGCGAGCTTGGAATCGGTTCCTGGATTAGCCCGAAGGGTGGATACTTCATCTGCTTTAATACTTTACCGGGATGTGCAAAGAGTGTTGTTGCCAAAGCAAAAGAAGCAGGCGTTGTTTTGACACCGGCAGGAGCACCTTTCCCTTATGGAAAAGACTCGGAGGATTCTGTTATCCGTATTGCACCAAGCTTCCCGACTATGGAAGAACTTGAGACAGCAACTAAAATTTTTGTACTTTGCGTCAAACTTGCAAGCGTAGAAAAACTGCTTGCAGAATAGAAAGAATCATATGAAACAGGAAAAAAGACAGGGAATTTTATTTATTATAGGAGCAGGCTTCTTCTTTGCGCTGATGACATTTTTTGTCCGGCTTTCAGGAGACCTGCCTACGATGGAAAAGGCTTTTTTCCGAAATGCAGTAGCTGCCGTTGTGGCAGCTTTTCTGCTCATCCGGGCAAAAGAGCCATTCTATGCACCAAAAAAAAGCTGGGGCGGACTCTTCATGCGAAGCTTCTGCGGAACGGTAGGATTAATCTGTAATTTCTATGCCATTGACCGGCTGAATATTGCAGATGCCAATATGTTAAATAAGTTATCACCTTTCTTTGCAATTATTATGTCAACCTTTATCTTAAAGGAAAAGGCAAATAAAGTAGAATGGGGAGCAGTCGTGCTGGCATTTACCGGAGCACTGCTTGTCATTAAGCCATCCTTTGATATACAGTTTGTTTACGGACTGATTGGAGCACTGGGCGGACTGGGTGCAGGAATTGCTTATACCTATGTGCGTAAATTAGGGAAAATGGGAGTGAAGGGACCGGTTATCGTCCTTTGTTTTTCACTCTTTTCCTGTGTTGTCACATTGCCGTTTTTCATCATCGGATATAAGCCTATGAGCATGACACAGTTTGTCTGCCTTATGCTGGCTGGCGTATGTGCAGCAGGCGGACAGATCTGCATTACCACAGCATATACGAAAGCACCGGCAAAAGCGATATCTGTTTTTGATTACACCCAGATTATCTTTGCGGCACTTCTTGGCATTCTGTTCCTGGACCAGATACCGGATGCCCTCAGTGTTGCAGGCTATATTGTAATCATTGGAACTGCCATATTTAAGTGGCAGTATAATATGAAACACGACACCTAGAAAAGGGAACTGGAAAAGATATTTGAAAATGCACTTTTTTACGGTAATGCGTAAAAATACTGTTGCGTTGAATCAGGCTATCACTTATAATGATACTCAAAGTAAATTTATTGGGCGATTGCGAAATTGGATAACCAGTCTTTCAAATTTTTCTATAGAAAGGGCATTGGAGTCTGCACTGAAATCCCGTAGTTCTAAAAGGTATATTTTGCTTGATGCGATAAAAACAGTCTTTCCAATGTTTGACATCGTCGCTGCATTGTTCGTCAACTTCAGAAGCATGATAAGGGCTGTTAGGGGCACTTAGAATTTCGTCTGTTCTTTGGCAACGCTGGCACAGGGACGTGCCAGCGAGGCGCAATTGAACATGGATGTGAATTTGCGCCGGTTGCCGGAATGTACGATGTCCATGCCGAAATTCTTAGTGCTCCTTGCAGGCTTTATGCCGCATCTGCAGTTGGCGGACAGTACAGCGACCCCGTCAAAGCAACGGAAAGACAGTTTACAATCAAGCAAAACATACACTTAAGAACTGCTGGCATTCCAGTACAAATAACTCCAAATCCCCTTTCATAGCAAAATTTTGAAAGAAAAGCTGTCCCCTTTCGCAATCGCCTAAAGAAAATCACATAGAGAAGGAGAAGAAACATGTATACATTAGAAGATAT
The DNA here is from genome assembly GCF_025567465.1 of Roseburia amylophila. NCBI lineage: Bacteria > Bacillati > Bacillota > Clostridia > Lachnospirales > Lachnospiraceae > Roseburia > Roseburia amylophila. The sequence continues at coordinate 20,388 of NZ_JAOQKI010000002.1, read as the reverse complement.
TCAGGCAGTGGACATGGAAGTTGCAGATGCCATTACCAAAGAATTTGACCGTCAGAACAGCCACATTGAGCTGATCGCATCTGAGAACTGGGTAAGTCCGGCAGTAATGTCAGCAATGGGCAGTGTAATGACTAATAAATATGCAGAAGGCTATCCGGGAAAGAGATATTACGGCGGATGTGACTGCGTTGATATTGTAGAGAACCTGGCAATTGAGAGAGCAAAAGAGCTGTTTGGCTGTGACTATGTAAATGTACAGCCACATTCCGGTGCACAGGCAAACATGGCTGTACAGTTTGCTATTTTAAAACCGGGTGATACCGTAATGGGAATGAACTTAGACCATGGTGGACATTTAACACACGGAAGTCCGGTAAACTTCTCCGGAACATATTTCCATATTGTGCCTTATGGTGTAAATGACGAAGGCTTCATTGACTATGACAATGTTATGCAGATTGCAATGGAATGTAAGCCAAAGATGATTATTGCAGGTGCATCCGCATATGCAAGAACCATTGATTTCAAGAAATTCCGTGAAATTGCAGATGCCTGTGGTGCAGTTCTTATGGTTGATATGGCACATATCGCAGGACTTGTTGCAGCAGGACTTCATCCAAGCCCAATCCCATATGCAGATGTTGTAACAACAACAACCCATAAGACCTTAAGAGGACCAAGAGGCGGAATGATTCTCTGCAATCAGGAAGCAGCAGATAAATATAACTTTAATAAGGCAGTATTTCCGGGAATCCAGGGTGGACCTTTAATGCATGTCATTGCAGCAAAGGCAGTCTGCTTAAAAGAAGCGTTACAGCCGGAATTCAAGGTATATCAGCAGGGTATTATTGATAATGCCCAGGCACTTTGCAAGGGATTATTAAGCCGTGATATCAAGATTGTATCCGGCGGAACTGACAACCATCTGATGTTAGTAGACCTTACTAATTATGATTTGACAGGTAAGGCAGTAGAAAAATTATTAGATGCTGTAAACATCACATGTAATAAGAATACTATTCCGAATGATCCGAAGTCTCCATTCGTAACCAGCGGCGTTCGTCTTGGTACTGCAGCTGTTACATCAAGAGGCATGAATACAGAAGATATGGACAAGATTGCAGAGGCAATTGCCATGATGATTAAAGAGGGCGAGGCAGCTTCTGAGAAAGCAAGAGCAATTGTAGCAGAATTAACTGCAAAATATCCTCTGAAATAAATCGTAAAAATTTTTGTCGGGAAATTAATGATTTCTTAAGAAATCTTAGGAATTATCCACGCTGTATTTCAAATAAGAAAATGATAAAATAGTCGTAAAGTATGAAAGCTTTACGGCTATTTTTTTCGAAGTCAGGCACCCATAAAAAGCTGCCAACGGCAGTTTCTACAGGTAAAAGGCAGGAAAAAGGAATTATTCAGGAGGAGACAGATGAGCAAAAAGAAGGTAGGCATTATTATTGGAGTTATTGCAGCGGCAGTAGTTGCAGCCGGAGTAGGATTCTATTTCCTAAAGGGAAGAAGCAGCGGTGGAAATTCTGCAGACAAGGTATATGTAGAAAAAGTATCTGCAATTATGAACCAGTCAGCAGGAATCAATAATCGTTACAGTGGTGTGGTAGAACCACAGGAGACCTTAGAGATAAATAAGGATTCCGAACGTAAAGTAAAGGAAGTATACGTTTCTGTTGGTGATGAAGTAGAAGAGGGAACCGTATTATTTTCTTATGATACAGAAGATCTGCAGATGCAGATAGACCAGGCAAAGCTTGAGATGGAAGGCATTGCAAATGACATTTCCAATTCAAATGCACAGATTGCAGAATTGCAGAAAGAAAAAGCAAGCGCACCGGAAGACCAGCAGTTTGAATATACCACACAGATTCAGACACTGCAGACTTCCATTAAGCAGTCAGAATACAACAAGAAAAGCAAACAGGCAGAGATTGACAAATACCAGAAATCCATCGACAACTCAGAAGTAACCAGTAAGATGGCTGGTGTTGTAAAAGAAATCAATGAAAACGGGGTGGATCCCAATGGAAATACTGCAGCATATATGAAAATATTAGCGACAGGCGAGTACCGTGTAAAAGGAACGATTGATGAGACTTCTGTAGGAACAATTTCAGAGGGAACACCGGTTATTTTACGTTCCAGATTAGATGAGACGCAGACCTGGACAGGAAGTATTTCCAAGATTGATACTGAAAGCACCCAGACGGACAGTAATTCTTCTTATATGTATGATGGAGGCAGTTCTGGAGATTCTGCGTCTAAGTATTCATTCTATGTTACTTTGGACAGTACAGACGGACTGATGTTAGGACAGCATTTATATATAGAGCCGGATTACGGACAGGGCGAGGTTGAAGAAAAGGAAGGAGTCTGGCTGTACGGCTATTATATTGTGCAGGATGATGGAGACCCATATGTATGGGCAGCAGACAAGAAGAACAGACTGGAAAAACGCAAGGTAGAATTAGGCGAGTATGATGAGAATCTCGATGAATATGAGATTAAATCCGGACTTTCTGAAGATGACCTGATTGCATTCCCGATGCAGGGACTGTATGAGGGTGTAACAGCAGTTACCAATATGGAAGAAGTAGATTATTCTTCTCCGTTATATAATCAGGAATCTACAGATGATTCCGGTATGGACGAAGGAATGTATGATGAATACGGAACTGAATCTATGGATGAAGGCATGTATAATACTGACGGAACCGAATACATGGACGAAGGAATGTATGATGAAGCCGGAACTGAATTTACAGATGGCGGTGAGTCAGGTGCGACAGATTCGGAGGTGGTTGAATGATTCTGAATCTGCAGCATATCTATAAAGATTACAATCAGGATAAACTGGTAGTTCCGGTATTGAAGGATGTATCTTTACAGGTAGAAGAAGGAGAATATGTTGCTATCATGGGACCGTCCGGTTCCGGGAAGACAACATTGATGAATATTATCGGGTGTCTGGACAGACCGACTTCCGGAACCTATGAACTGGCAGGAAAGGATGTCTTAAACTTAAAAGACCGTGAGATGTCTGCTGCCCGACTGAACAGTATTGGATTTGTATTTCAGAGTTTTCAGCTGATGCCAAGGGAAAGTGCACTGGATAACGTATCACTTCCACTGAGCTATGCCGGTGTAAAGAAGAAAGAACGGAAAGAAAGAGCACAGAAGGCATTGGAGCGTGTAGGATTAGGAGACCGTTCCGGGTTCCGTCCGACACAGCTTTCTGGTGGACAGAAGCAGAGAGTAGCAATTGCCCGTGCCATGGTAAATAATCCGAAGATTTTACTGGCAGACGAGCCGACCGGAGCATTGGACCAGAAATCAGGTAAACAGATTATGGAATTGTTCCAGAGCCTGAATGATGAGGGCGTTACCATTGTCATGATTACCCACGATATTAACATTGCAAAACAGGCAAAGAGAATCCTCCATATAGTAGACGGAGAAATATTTACAGACGATGAGGAGGGCAAGGCATGAAAAAGAAAGTTGTAATTGCAATTCTAATCGTAGTTTTAGCCGGAGGTGGAATCACCGGAGGAGTAGTAGGATACCGGGCATACCAGAATAGTAAGCTGGTAGCAGAGGTACAGTCAGTATCCATGTTAAATACTGGTTCCTGGGGTGACAGCATGGAAAGTGACGGAACCGTGACCAATGGACAGCAGCAGGATGTTTATGTCAGCACAGAGCAGATCATTCAGAAAGTGTTTGTAACAGAAGGACAGGAAGTATCCGAAGGTGACCCGCTGTTACAATATGATATGACCAATATTGACCTGGCAATTGAGATGAAGAAATTAGACATCCAGACAATCGAAAATAATAGTGCTGTAGCACAGAAGGAATTGGAAAAGCTTAAAAATACCAAGCCAATCAGCAATGCCACAACAAGTACACCGTCTGTAGACAGTGTGACGCCATCAGCACCGGAAACACCATCTACGGATACTTCTGTAACCACACCGGATACGGTAGAAGAGAAGAACGGAGATGCCTATAATTATATTTCAACAACGGCGCAGCCATATACCGGAGATGGAAGCCAGGAGAATCCATACCGCTTCTTATGTACAAAGGAAGCATATGTCTATGGAAGCTATCTGAATACATTGAAAAGTGAGGGGAAGGTTGCGGTATTTGAAATTCATGACGGAAATACCGTAGCCGGAACCTTAATCAGTGCATGGACAAAAGTCGGTGCAGCTTTAGAGGAAGCAGACCCGGATGCAAAATGGTATGTTATTGATGGAAGTAAAGTAATTAATGAGCCGGATGTCCCGGATACCCCGGTCGAACCGGTTGTACCGGATACACCATCTGTACCGGATGATAACCAGCAGAGCGGATATACAGCAGATGAACTGGCAAAAGAGATTGCGGATAAAGAAAAAGAACTGACTAAGCTTGATCTGGATAAAAGAAAAGCGGAGCTTGCGTTGAAACAGATGGAAAGCCAGTCAGAAGATGGAATGGTTTATGCTGAGTTTAATGGTACCGTAAAGAAAGCAGGAGATCCGGATAATCTTCCAAATGATGGAAGTGCATTTTTGACACTTTCCGGTTCAGATGGTCTATATGTAAAAGGAACTCTAAATGAGCTTGCATTGGAACAGGTGAAAGTCGGACAGAGTGTTACAGCAACCTCCTGGAGCACCGGAATGGTATTTGATGCAACAATAACAGAGATTAATGATTACCCGGAGGATTCCAATGGCTATTATTATGGCAATGGCAATCCGAATGCATCCTATTATGGCTATACCGCATATATTGAAGACAGCACTGGACTTAGCAATGGAGACAACTTAAGTCTTTCCATTAATCTTGGTGGAGATGAAGATTCTTCCGATAAGATTTATCTGGATAAAGCATATGTGCGTAAGGAAGATGGTAAGAGCTATGTCATGAAGGATGATGGAACTGGTCATCTTGTAAAACAGTATGTGAAGACAGGAAAGACCATATATGGATATGCAGTAGAAATTAAATCCGGAGTTACAATGGATGATTATCTTGCTTTTCCATATGGTAAGACAGCAAAAGAAGGAGTCAAAACCAATAAGGATGAAGATTCCGGAACTGTAATGTATTAGTAGGAGGGACGAACATGTTAGAAAATTTAAGATTATCTTTTCAGGGTATCTGGTCACACAAGATGCGTTCCTTCTTAACTATGCTGGGTATTATTATTGGTATTGCAGCGATTATTGCAATTGTATCTACGATTAAAGGAACGAATGAACAGATTGAGCAGAACCTGATTGGCGCAGGTGATAACAATGTTACAGTGCAGTTGTATCAGGGAGATTATTCCATGGATTTTTCCTATGGAAGTGTACCGGGTGGAATTCCGGTAATTACAAATGAAGCACTGGAGCAGATTAAAGATCTGGATGAAGTAGAGGATGCATCTTTATTCCTTTCCAGACAGGATTATGATGGAGCATACTATAAAAATACTTCTCTTTCCGGCGGTTATATTATGGGAGTAGACAATGGCTACTTTAATACTGCGGGAATGATTATGAAGAGCGGACGCTGCTTTACCGAAGAGGACTACAGTGATTTTGCAAAGGTCGCAATCTTAGATGAAGATTCTGCAGAAGCATTATTTCAGGGTGAGAATCCAATTGGAAAGACCATTGAGATTAAGCAGCAGCCATATATTGTTGTAGGAATTGCAACCAAGAGCGAGCAGTTCGAGCCGGTTATCAATTCCATTGATGATTATTATACTTATTCCCAGGACAGCAGTGGTAAGATTTATGTACCATCTGTAACCTGGCCGATTATCTATCGTTATGACGAACCACAGCAGGTTCTCATTAAAGCAAAGAGCACCAGCGATATGACCAATGCAGGAAAGAAGAGTGCTGATATTTTAAATGGCTATCTCGCAACATCGGATGATACCATTAAGTACAAATCCGATGACTTACTGGAGCAGGCAAAACAAATTCAGCAGTTGAGCCAGTCCACCAATACCATGTTAATCTGGATTGCCGGAATTTCCCTTCTGGTTGGCGGTATCGGTGTAATGAATATCATGCTGGTATCCGTAACAGAGCGTACCAGTGAGATTGGTCTGAAGAAAGCAATCGGAGCAAGAAAGTCTGTTATCTTAGGACAGTTCTTAACCGAGGCAGCCGTACTTACCAGCTTAGGCGGATTGATTGGAGTTCTGGTGGGAATCATATTAGCTGAGATTATCTCGAAACTTAGTACCACACCGGTTGCCATCAGTGCACCGGCAGCCGTAGGCGGCGTGGTATTCTCCATGATTATCGGAATTATTTTCGGTCTTCTGCCATCCTATAAGGCAGCAAACTTAGACCCAATCGAGGCATTGCGTCACGAGTAAAAAATAGAAAAAGTGTAAAAAAAGAGGAAAATTCAGATTTCATTGAATTTTCCTCTTTTTAGGTTTTACTGTCATGATGTAAATGAGTTGTTTTTATATCAGAAAGACCAAGAAAATAATCAGAAGAAACTTGATAGTAATGGCAAAGCTTCAGAAGATGACGGATAGGAAGCTCGTTAGCACCACGTTCGTAACGGGCATACATGGTCTGGGAAGTTCCGAGAACGTCGGCAATTTCCTGCTGGGTTTTGTCATGGTCTTCGCGTAAATTACGCATTCGCTGTATATAATCCATATAATCTCCAAATCTGAAAATAAATCCGGAATTTTTCAAAAATAAATTTATATAATTCTCAAAAAATCCAGAATATATCCTAAAAATAATATGTCTTGCAGAGGACTTTTTTAATTTATCATAATAAAGATGTTTACTATTGATTTTAGTAAATATATGTACTAAAATAGAGAGCAGTTCAAATGATAAAAGGAAGATAAACAGGAAAGGCGGACATTTATGAAAAACAGAAAGATTTCAACAGCAATAGCGGAAAAAGTTATGACAGGAGTATTAACGATACTTATGGCAATATCAGTTACAGCCTGCGGCAGCACGAAGGAGCAGGAAAATTCAGCTGCCACAGAAGTGACCGAAGCAGTTGTCACAACTGAGACAGAGAGCGAGACAGCAACGGAGGCAAAGGTAGAAAATGAGATCGTGACAGAGACCGAGGCTGTGACGGAGACAGAAACGGAGGAGCCGGTGCTGTTTCGGGTGAAGGTTACAAGTGAAAATGGAGCATATTTAACAGACCAGCCAAGTGACAAAGAGTATCACGATTTTATTTTGACGGATTATGGAACCGAGTTTGATGTATTAGAAGTTTTTAATAATGAGGCAGAAGGATATACCTTTTATAGGGTTAATTGGAATGGACATAGAGAGTTTTTGTGGGATAGAGATGCAACAGTTATCGACTAACCATACATTCATCACATTTTTCAGCAACACAGTATTTTAGATATAAAGAACTGCAAAAATTTTGTTAAAAGAAAAATCGCTTAGACCGTGAATGTGCCAAGGCACATTCTTTTTCCAGAAATGAACATGGATATAGTAAAAAGTAACAAAAATCCCTTCCGAATTTTGTTATGGGTTTTATGGTTTTACGATGGTTTACGATGGGTTTACGAATGGAAAACTTGATAATATAGTCAAATCATGATATGATGTGACTATAATATAGGCGGAGGTGTTTTTTATGCATGCATTACAGGAAACAATACGACCATCTGCAGATTTAAGAAATCATTATAGTGAAATTTCAAAACAATGCAGAGAAGAAAATGAAGCGGTTATAATCACAGTAAATGGTCGTGGTGATACAGTCTCTCTTTCGTATGAGGAATATAAAAGAATGAAGTCAAGAATAGAACTTTTGGAAATTCTTACAGAAGCGGAAGATGATGTAAAGAATGGTAGAGTAGCACCGGTTCGTGAAACATTTGATGATTTAAGACAAATGCTTGGGGAGGAATAGAATTATTGAAATATGAAGTTGTTCGTACAGAAACGGCAGATGCGCAGATTAGAAAAATCGTATTGTATATAGCCGAAAATTTTGGTAATAAGGTTGCACTGGAAAAATTAGAAGAACTGGAACAGAATATTCTTGATTTGGCAGTTCATCCATTAAAGGGGGGAGAAACGCATTATCTGGTATTGAAAAGACAAGGGTATCGGGTGTTGATATTGGAAAAAAATCTGGTTTTCTATAAGATAAATGAAGAAAATAAAAGAGTTATAATCTATGCTGTTGTTGACCAACGCCAGGATTACTTAAATATAATCAGAGGATTGTAGAATCCCCTTGCGTAAATCCACTCCCCGCGCTATAATAGGAAACAGAGTAAAAACAGCGTTTGACGAAAGCTAAGATTGACGGAATAATTCAGAGAGCTGGCGGCTGGTGTGAGCCGGTATTAGGAAGCAATTGGTCCACTTTCGGAGGCTGGTGGTGAAAGCCACGGGTTCGTACCCCTTATGATACGCAATGAAGTGGTCGCAGGCAAAGAAGAGAAGACGTAAAAAGAGATGCGGCAAAATGGGTGGCAACGCGGAACGGTAGATAAGCCTTTCGTCCCATGTATGAAAATGCATGGGATGGAAGGCATTTTTTTACTTTACAGGAAATTGCTTTTCTGTAAAGTAAAAATCGCATGCTTACGAATCAATCCTATAAAATTTTCAAAAAAAGCACATGATATCAAAGAAGGAGAACAAAGATGATTGATTTAAAATTCTTACGGGAAAATCCGGACATCGTAAAAGAGAACATTAAGAAGAAATTCCAGGATCACAAATTGCCACTGGTAGACGAGGTAATTGAGTTAGATGAGCAGGCAAGAAGTGCACAGCAGGAAGCAGATGCATTACGTGCAAACCGTAACAGTATTTCCAAGCAGATTGGTGCATTGATGGGACAGGGCAAGAAAGACGAAGCTATGGCATTAAAAGAGCAGGTAAGCAAAGATGCAGCCCGCCTTGCAGAGTTAGAAGAGCAGGAAAAAGATTTACAGGAAAAGATTACCAGGATTATGATGACAATTCCAAACATCATAGACCCATCCGTTCCGATTGGAAAAGATGATTCCTGTAACGTAGAAATTGAAAAATTTGGTGAGCCGGTTGTTCCGGATTTTGAAATCCCATATCATACCGATATCATGGATCGTTTCCATGGTATTGATTTGGACGCAGCAGGAAAAGTTGCGGGAAATGGCTTCTACTATCTGATGGGAGACATTGCAAGAGTACATTCTGCAGTTATTTCTTATGCAAGAGATTTCATGATTGACCGTGGATTCACATACTGTGTACCACCATTTATGATTCGGAGCAATGTTGTAACCGGTGTTATGAGTTTTGATGAAATGGATGCCATGATGTATAAAATCGAAGGTGAGGATTTGTATCTGATTGGTACTTCTGAGCATTCCATGATTGGTAAATTCATTGATACCATCAATGATGAAGAAAAACTTCCATATACCCTGACCAGCTACTCTCCATGTTTCCGTAAAGAAAAAGGAGCACATGGTATTGAAGAACGTGGTGTATATCGTATCCACCAGTTTGAGAAGCAGGAAATGATTGTTGTATGTAAGCCGGAAGAGTCCAAAGAGTGGTATGACAAGCTCTGGAAGAATACCGTAGATTTGTTCCGCAGCTTAGATATTCCGGTACGTACCCTTGAGTGCTGTTCCGGAGACTTAGCAGACTTGAAAGTGAAATCCTGTGACGTAGAAGCATGGTCTCCACGTCAGAAGAAATACTTCGAAGTAGGAAGCTGCTCTAACTTAGGCGATGCACAGGCAAGAAGACTGAAAATTCGTGTCAAAGGCAAGGATGGAAATAAATATTTCGCACATACCTTAAATAATACTGTAGTTGCACCACCTCGTATGCTGATTGCGTTCTTAGAGAACAACCTCAATGCGGACGGAAGCGTAAATATTCCAAAGGCATTGCAGCCATATATGGGTGGAAAAGAAAAACTGATTCCACTGGATTAATTGAAAATAAGAATTTTGGAAACTGATTTTGAAAAAATAAGTTTCAAATAGTGAGAAAATCAAAAGAAACAGGAAACTGTGTTTTGTGTATAAAATTCACAAGACACAGTTTCTTTTTTATGAAGAACTATTGTGAAAAGTGTGATAATTATTGATAAAAATAACCGGATATTGTATAATATATACAAATACTGTGATGAATCACGACAAAAAACAACCTGTGAGGGGAGCAATACAGGTATCATACAAAGGAGGGGCACATGGCAGAACCAAGAGAATTGATTCTGAAACTTGGTCAGAAGATTACAGACCGAATCGGAGTAAAAGTTACGGAAAATGACCCGGAATACTGGGGCTTGGCAAGTGTAGTGACGGATGAGATGGCAGAAGTTGCACTGGCAATGAAAGTCAGAGTACCGGTTACCGCAGCAGAAGTAGCAAAGAAATGTAAGAAGAGCGTAGAGCGGACCGAAGAACTCTTAGAAGAAATGAGTGTCATTGGAGTCATTGAGTACAACTGGGAGAACGAAGACCATCACAAACAGTATGTACTTCCAATGTTCGTACCGGGATGCGCAGAATTCATGGTAATGAACAAAGAGCAGGTGGAAGAGCATACAGAAATCGCAGATTTCTTTGAGCAGATGGCAAGACTTCCACTGGAGAAAGTAACACCGATGGTTCCGCTGGGTGGAGCAGGAATCGGAATGCATGTTATTCCGGTAGAGAAAGCAATCCCGGCAAACCAGCAGTCGGCAAGCGTGGAGCATATTTCCCACTGGCTCAATAAATATGATAAATATTCCGTTGGCGCATGTTCCTGCAGACGGCAACAGCGAATCCGTGGGGAGGGAACCGGAGACTTAGAGGATGATTTATGTATTGGTGTCGGTGATATGGCAGATTACTGTGTAGAGACCGGAAAGGGCCGTTACATTGATTATGATGAAGTAATGGAGATTCTGCAGCGAGCAGAGGATAATGGCTATGTCCATCAGATTACCAACATTGATGGAGAAGATAAAATCTTTGCAATCTGTAACTGTGCAGTCGGTGTATGTAATGCATTGCGTACATCCCAGCTTTTCAACACACCGAATATGTCACGCTCCGCATACCGTGCCAGCGTAGAGCCGGAGAAATGTGTAGCCTGCGGAAGATGTGTAGAGTACTGTCCGGCTGGTGCAGCAAAGCTCGGACAGAAATTATGCACCAAAGATGGCGGACATATTACCTATCCGCAGCAGGAGCTTCCGGATACCACCAAGTGGGGACCGGAAAAATGGAATCCAAATTACAGGGATGATAACCAGATTAACTGTTATGACACCGGTACCGCACCATGTAAGACAGCATGTCCGGCACATCTTCCAGTACAGGGATATATTAAAATGGCATCTCAGGGAAGATATCTGGATGCATTGAAGCTGATTAAGACGGAGAATCCGTTCCCGGCAGTATGTGGAGCAATCTGTAACCGCCGCTGCGAAGATGCATGTACCAGGGGAACCATTGACCAGGCAGTAGCTATTGATGAAATCAAGAAATTCATTGCGGAACAGGAGCTCCATGCAGAGAAGCGTTATATTCCACCAATGTTGAATTATTCTGGAAAGCCTTTTGAGGAGAAGGTAGCAGTAATCGGAGCAGGACCGGCAGGGATGTCAGCCGCATTCTATTTAAAGAAAATGGGTTATCCGGTTACTGTATTTGAAAAAGAAAAAAGACCGGGTGGTATGCTGATGAACGGTATTCCATCTTTCCGTCTGGAAAAAGATGTGATCAATGCAGAAATCGATGTGCTGCGCGAGATGGGAGTAGAATTCAAGTGCGGCGTAGAAGTTGGCGAGGACATTACCATAGCACAGCTGCGTGAACAGGGGTATAAAGCATTTTACATAGCAATTGGTGCACAGGGCGGACGTATGACCGGAGTACCGGGAGAAGACGCCGTAGGCGTAGAAACCGGAGTAGACTTCTTGCGTTGTGTCAATTTAAATGAAGAAGGCGTGAAATTATCCGGCAAGACCGTAGTAATCGGTGGAGGAAATGTAGCAGTAGACGTTGCAAGAACCGCACTTCGTACCGGATCTTCCGATGTATCCATGTTCTGTCTGGAATCAAGAGATATTATGCCGGCAGCCGATGATGAGGTGGCAGAGGCAGAAGAAGAGGGCATTGTGGTAAATAATTCCTGGGGACCAAAGGAAATCCTTACCGAGAATGGCAAAGTAACCGCAGTGGTATTCAAAAAATGTATCTCTGTACTGGATGAGAATAAACGGTTTTCACCAAAATATGACGAAGAAGAATTATTAACCGTTTCTTGTGACCAGGTATTATTATCCATTGGACAGTCTATTAAGTGGGGGGCTTTATTAGAAGGAACCAAAGTGGAATTTAATCCGAACGGAACCTTAAAGGCAGACCCGGTAACATATCAGACCGCAGAGCCGGATATCTTTACCGGTGGAGATAACTATACCGGACCAAGATTTGCCATTGATGCCATTGCAGCAGGAAAAGAAGGCTGTGTATCTATTCACCGTTTTGTTCATGAAGGACAGAGCCTTACTTTGGGACGTAACAGAAGACAGTTCATTGAGCTGGATAAAGACAATATTAAAGTTGAGACCTTTGACAATGCAAAACGTCAGGTGCCGGGACATAAGGCTGGAGATGCAAAGCATACCTTCCGTGATTTACGAAGCACCTTTACCGAGGAGCAGGTACAGAAGGAAGCAAACCGCTGCTTAGGCTGTGGTGCTACCGTAGTAGACCCGAATAAGTGTATCGGCTGTGGAATCTGTACAACGAAGTGCGAATTTGACGCCATCCACTTAAGCCGTGACCTGCCGGATGCAAGCCGCATGGTAAAATCAGAAGACAAGTTAAAGGCAATCTTCCCATATATGTTAAAGCGTGAGATTAAGATTAAATTCAAAGGCAGGAAGAAATAAAAAGCAGGATGTGAGTGTATGCATGAACTGGGAATTATCATTCATATTTCCAAAACATTAAAGGAAGTAGCAGAAGAAAATGAAGTGACGAAGATAGGTTCTGTTACGCTGGAAGTTGGAGAGGTCAGCGGAATTGTCCCGGAATACCTTTTAGACTGCTGGGACTATTACCGGAAGAAATCGGACCTGTTATCGGAATCGGAATTGCGTATCGAGACGCTTCCGGCGGTAACCATGTGCGAGAATTGCAAAAAGACTTATCCGACTGTAAAATTCGGCAGACAGTGCCCGTACTGTAAGAGTGATGACACCTATCTGCTGACGGGAAATGAATGCAGTATCAAAGAAATGGAGGCCTGCTGAGGCAGGCTTTCCAATAAATAATTTACCAAAGAAAGAAGGGGTTAAAATGTTGTTTCATGTTTATGGAGGAAATGGAATTTATCAGTGGATTGCCATGCTGGCAGTCTTAGCCGGACTTATTTTATTAAATGAGTTTGCAAGAAGAACCAAGTTTGGTGGACTTATGATGTTTGGAATTATTCCGCTGGCACTTACCGTTTACTTTGTTGTAATTGCAGTATGCGCAGGACAGGGCGTAGAATGGGCCGTAAATAACCAGACACATCTTTATATGAATGGATGGTTCCATTACGCAAAACTGTATGCAGCACTTGCCGGATGTATCGGCTTTATGATGATTAAGTATGAATGGGGTATTGGAAAGAAACAGTGGTTCCGCGCATTCCCATTTGTAATCGTAGCAATTAATATTTTGATTGCAGTAGCCAGCGATTTCGAATCCGCAATCAACGGCTGGTATTCCTGGTGGTTATCTTCCGAAGATGTATGGCTTTATGGTGGCTGGCACAACGTAATGAACGGAATCGCAGGAATCTTAAATATCCTTTGCATGACAGGCTGGTGGAAAGTATATTCCTCCAAAGACAAGAAGGATATGATCTGGCCGGATATGATCTGGGTTTACATTGTAGTATATGATATCTGGAACTTTGCTTATACCTACAATTGTCTGCCAACCCACTCCTGGTTCTGTGGTGTAGCACTGCTTTTAGCACCTACTATTGCAGCATTAATCTGGAACAAGGGTGGCTGGATTATGAACCGTGCAAATACACTGGCAATCTGGTGTATGTTTGCTCAGATTTTTCCACTGTTTCAGGAGACTACTGCCGATGGAACAACCTATTATCCATGGGCAACCGTTTCCAGACAGTATGCAGACGGAACGGTAAATGGCATTGTAGCAGGAACTTCGAACAACGCAGATCCGACCGCAATGACCATCGTCAGCGCACTGGCACTGATTGTAAATGCCATTGCATTAGGATACATCATTTACAAATCGGTAAAGAACAAGAAGAATCCGTATACCAACGAAGTATTTACAGACTTCAAGTATTATAAAGATGCACTGGCAAGAGCAGATGTAAAATAAGATATAATTGAGGAACTGGAAATGAAAGTAATTGAAGTAAAAAGAAGTATATTTGAAAATAATGATAAGGATGCTGCCAGCTTAAGAGAACAGTTAAAGGGAGAGAAAACATTTCTCTTAAATCTGATGTCTTCACCGGGAAGTGGCAAGACTTCTACTCTGGTGCCAACGGTCAATGAGCTGTTAAAGGACTACCGGGTAGGAGTCATGGAAGCGGATATTGATTCCGATGTAGATGCATGGACGATTGCTGATAAGACAAAGGCAAAGGTTGTGCAGCTTCATACCGGCGGTATGTGCCATCTGGATGCAGACATGACCAGACAGGGCTTGAAGGAGCTTGGCACTGAGGATGTAGATATTGCTATCCTTGAAAATGTGGGGAACCTTGTCTGCCCGGCAGAATTTGATACCGGAGCAGTGAAGAATGCAATGATTTTGTCCGTACCGGAAGGACACGACAAGCCATTGAAATATCCATTAATCTTTACCGTATGCGATGCACTTATTATCAATAAAATTGATGTGCTGCCATATTTTGACTTTGATATGGATAAGGTAAAGGAGTATGCATGGAAACGGAATCCGAATCTTAAGATATTCCCAATCTCCGCAAAGACCGGAGAGGGAATGGAAGCATGGTACTCCTGGCTGAAAGAAGAAGCAGATAAATGGATGAAATAAAGTATCCTTTTGGGTGAGAAAACAGCCGGAAATATCGCAAAAGAACTAACAAAAGAACAAAAAATAATTAATTGATTAAAAAATGCCCTTGCAATAGGGATAAAAAAGTGCTATAGTCCTAGCTATAGACGAAGATGTCAAAAACACGAAAACGTGTTTTTGGCATCTTTTTTTACTTTACAGGAAATTGCTTTCCTGTAAAGTAAAAAACGCTCCGCGAGGATGCACACTGCGGCGTATAAGGTAGATGTCGCAAGCGACCGCCGCAGGTGCGAGAATGTGCCAAGGCACATTCTTTATTCCGTGAGTAGCGAGAAAAGAAGGAGGATTAGATATGAATACTGGAGATACAGCCTTTATGCTGATTGCAACAGCACTTGTGTTTTTTATGACACCGGGACTTGCATTTTTCTATGGAGGTCTTGTACGAAGAAAGAATGTATGTAACACGATGATGGCATGTGTGGCAATTATGGGATTGTCGGTAGTGCTTTGGACACTGTTTGGTTATTCCCTTGCATTTGGTGGCAACCATGGAGGTATCATCGGAGATTTCCGCTGGATAGCCTTGAATGGTGTAGGCTGGGAAGCAGGTCCTTATGCAGATACCATTCCACATCTTTTATTCTGTGCGTTCCAGATGATGTTTGCCATGATTACACCGGCACTGATTACCGGTTCCTTAGTAGGAAGAATGAAGTTTAAGGCACTGTTTCTCTTTGTAACACTATGGTCCTTTGTTGTATATTATCCACTGGCACATATGGTCTGGGGAGAAGGTGGACTTTTAGCAGCCATTGGTTCTGTTGATTTCGCCGGAGGAGATGTGGTACATATCAGCTCCGGAGTCAGTGCATTGGTTCTGGCAATCATACTTGGAAGAAGACGTGGCTATGAGCAGGTAACTTATCGTATTCATAATATCCCGTTTGTTGTATTAGGAGCATCCCTTTTATGGTTTGGCTGGTTTGGCTTTAATGCAGGAAGTGCGCTGGCAGCCGACGGACTGGCAGCCCATGCATTTATGACATCTGCAATTTCTGCAGCAGCAGCCTTATTATCCTGGATGTTTATAGACGTTATGAAAGAAGGAAAGCCAACCCTGGTAGGTGCATCCACCGGACTTGTAGTAGGACTTGTGGCAATTACACCGGGAGCAGGATTTGTTCCAATCTGGTCAGCATTTATTATAGGAGCTTTGGTCAGCCCGATTTGTTACTTCGGAGTGGCACTTATTAAGAAGAAACTGAAAATCGATGATGCACTGGATGCTTTCGGATGCCATGGAATCGGTGGTATCTGGGGCGGAATCGCTACCGGAATTTTTGCACAGAAATCCATTAACAGTACTGCAAAATGGGATGGTCTGGTGTTTGGAGATTACCGTCTTTTCCTGGCACAGCTGGAAGGAATTTTAATTACCATTGTAATTGCAGTAGTTGGTACCCTGCTTTGTGTGGCAGTGGTAAGAATCTTTACACCACTTCGTGTAAGCTTAAAAGAAGAACAGCTTGGACTGGATGTAACCCAGCATGGCGAAAATGCTTACCCAAGCTTCAACGGATTAGACCAGTAGGATAGAAAAGGAGATAATCAGATATGATGATTAAAATAGATGCAATTGTACGGGAAGAAAAATTCGAAGATGTAAAAGCAGCATTAAATGCCATCGAAGTCAACGGTATTACAGTATCGCAGGTTATGGGCTGCGGTGTGCAGAGAGGATATAAGGAAATCGTCCGGGGCATGGAAGTGGCAGTGCAGATGCTTCCGAAAATCAAATTTGAAATCGTAGTATCTTCCGAGGAATGGGAACAAAAGACCATCGAAGCCATTCAGAAGGCAGCCTTTACCGGAGAAGTCGGTGATGGCAAAATCTTCAGCTATGAGATTCGCTCCGCCCAGAAAATCCGTACCGGAGAGACCGGCTATGACGCATTACAGAGCAACGATTAAAGGAAGGATAGATTAAAAAAGTAATACAAAATTGATTAAATTTAGACCTTGACATTAAATTTAAAAGGGAGTAAAAACAATAATTAAATAATTCATATGAGGAGGAATTTGAAAATGAATGGTTTAGTTATTGTATTAATAGCCATCGTATTGTTGGCTGCCGGTTATTTACTTTATGGACGCTGGCTGGCTAAGAAATGGGGAATCGACCCGAAAGCTGAAACCCCTGCAGTAAAATATGAAGACGGAGAGGACTTTGTTCCTTCATCCAGATTTACCGTATTCTCACATCAGTTCTCATCTATCGCTGGTGCAGGTCCTGTAACGGGACCAATCCTTGCCAGTGTGTTCGGATGGGTACCGGTATTCTTATGGATAGTAGTTGGTGGATTGTTCTTTGGAGCAGTACAGGACTTCGGTGCTCTGTACGCATCAGTTAAGAACGAAGGAAAATCCATGGGTATGATTATTGAAAAGTACATCGGTAAGATGGGAAGAAAACTTTTCATGTTATTCTGCTGGTTATTTACCCTTTTGGTAATCGCAGCATTTACAGATATGGTTGCCGGAACCTTCAATGCATATCCGGCAGGTGATGGTAATGCTGTATATGCTAACGGTGCAGCAGCAACCGTTTCCATGTTATTTATTGGTGTTGCAGTTATCCTTGGTATTATCTTAAAGAAAGCACCAAAGATGAACGAAATCGTAAAAGGTATCGTTGCAATTGCATTAATCGTAGTAATGTTTGCAGTAGGCATGAAACTTCCAATCTATACCAATAAGACCATGTGGATCTACATTATCATGATTTACTTATTCTTGGCATCGGTACTTCCAATGTGGCTTTTGATGCAGCCAAGAGATTATATGACAACCTTTATGCTTCTTGGTATGATTATCGGCGCAGTTGTTGGTGTAGTAGTTGCACATCCTGCAATGCAGTTAAATGCATTTAACGGATTCGTTTTAACCGGAGCAGACGGAAGCAAATCTTATCTGTTCCCGACCTTATTTGTAACCATTGCCTGCGGTGCTGTTTCCGGATTCCACAGTCTGGTATCTTCTGAGACATCATCTAAGACCATCCGCAATGAAAAAGATATGCCTATGGTTGGTTATGGTGCAATGGTAGTAGAGTCATTACTTGGAATTATCGTATTGGTCGTTGTTGGTGCAGTAGCTGTAAATGGTACAAAACCAGATGGAACACCATTTGCAATCTTCTCATCCGGTGTTGCCGGTTTCCTTGAAATGTTAGGTGTACCAAATGATGTGGCAACTGTATTTATGACCATGTGTGTATCTGCATTAGCACTTACTTCACTGGATTCTGTAGCACGTATCGGAAGAATGTCCTTCCAGGAATTATTCTATGAGGATACAACAGACCCTGCAAAAATGGGTGGTGTCCGCAAAGTATTAACCAATAAATATTTTGCAACAATCGTAACCTTATTCTTTGGATACTTATTAACACTGGGCGGATACAACAATGTATGGCCGCTGTTTGGTTCCGCAAACCAGTTGCTTGCAGCACTTGTTTTGATTGCACTGGCTGTATTCTTAAAGACTACCGGACGTACCGGCTGGACGCTGTATGTACCAATGGTAAGCATGCTGGCAGTAACCTTTACTGCACTGGTTCAGAAACTCATTGCACTGGTAAGCAATGTAATGAATGGAACTGCAGTATTCTTAGTAGATGGATTGCAGCTCATTGTTGCAGTTCTTCTGATGGTATTAGGTGTTATGGTAGCAGCAAGCTGCTTTACCAAACTATTAAAGACCAAAAAACAGGAAGAAGCATAAGTTGAATAGAAATTAAATTGAAATTTTTAAATGGAAATTACATTTACTTCTTTTCAAATGGGGAAAAATAAGATACAATCTTGAGTTATGAGATAGTAAAGGAGCAAATGACGATGATTAAGGTAGTTAAATTTGGTGGAAGTTCACTTGCAAGTGCAACGCAGTTTGCAAAAGTAGGCAGGATTATCACATCAGACCCGGAACGCCGCTATGTTGTACCAAGTGCACCGGGAAAACGAAATTCCAAAGATACCAAGGTAACAGATATGTTATATGCATGTTATGCTCTGGCGGAAAATGATGAGGATTTCGATAAGGAATTAAAAAAGATTGCAGAACGTTATGATTCCATTATTAACGGATTGAACTTAAAGCTTTCTCTGAAAGATGAGTTTGAAGTAATTGCGAAGAACTTTGCAGCCAAGGCAGGTTCTGATTATGCAGCTTCCAGAGGCGAATATTTAAATGGTATTGTAATGGCGAACTATTTAGGCTATGAATTTGTGGATGCGGCAGAAGTGATTTTCTTTGATAAAGATGGTAACTTTGATGCAGACAAGACAGATAAAGTGTTGAGCAAACGTCTTTCCAAGGTTGAACGTGCTGTAGTTCCTGGATTTTACGGTTCCATGCCGGACGGAAGTGTTAAGACCTTCTCCAGAGGAGGCTCTGACATTACAGGATCTATTGTTGCAAAAGCAGTACATGCAACAGCATATGAGAACTGGACTGATGTATCCGGATTCCTGATTGCAGACCCAAGAATTATTGACAATCCGGAACCAATTAAAGTAATTACATACCGTGAGTTAAGAGAGCTTTCCTACATGGGAGCAAGCGTATTGCATGAAGATGCAGTATTCCCGGTTCGTAAAGCCGGTATTCCAATTAATATCCGTAATACCAATGCACCGGAAGACGAAGGAACATGGATTGTGGAAACAACCTGTCACCAGTCCAAATATACCATTACCGGTATTGCAGGAAAGAAAGGCTTCGTATCTGTAAATATTGATAAAGATATGATGAATTCAGAAGTTGGTTTTGGACGTAAAGTACTTTCTGCGTTTGAAGAAAACGGTATTAACTTTGAACATATGCCATCCGGTATTGATACCATGACCGTATTTGTACATCAGCCGGAATTCGAAGGCAAAGAACAGGCAGTTGTATCTGCAATTCACCGTCTTGCAAAGCCGGACAGCGTAGAATTAGAGTCCAACATCGCCCTGATTGCAGTTGTAGGACGTGGTATGCGTTCCACCAGAGGAACATCCGGAAGAATCTTCTCAGCACTGGCACATGCAAATGTCAATGTTAAGATGATTGACCAGGGGTCATCTGAGTTAAATATTATCATCGGAGTAAGTAATTCTGATTTTGAAAATGCCATCAAGGCAATTTATGATATTTTCGTAACAACACAGTTATAAGAAAACTGAAGAAAATATATAAAGAAGATGTAGAAAAAGAGACCTGTTATTTTGAGGTGACCCCTCAAAGTTAGACTTTTACGAGGCGACTTCGGTCGTCTCGTTTTTCTTTATGCAGCTAAA
>NZ_JAOQKI010000019.1:0-50236 GCF_025567465.1 Roseburia amylophila | reverse complement strand
AGATTAAACCGCCTTCAGCCCTTTATTTTCAAGGCTTGAAAGCGGTTTTCATCAACACATTTTGTCCTATAACTCTTTATTTATGTGAGAAACATGCTTTATCTGTTTCTTTATTTTTCTGCAGCTTCTTCTGCTTCTTTTTCTTCTACTTCTTTCTCATCCACTTTGATGCACAGTTCCTCTAACTGCTTCTCATCTACGATATCCGGGGCATTGGACATAAGGTCGGATGCATCCTTTACTTTCGGGAAGGCGATGACATCACGGATGGAATCTGCATGTACCATATGCATAACCAGACGGTCAAGACCATAAGCCAGTCCTGCGTGTGGTGGTACACCATAGGAGAATGCATCCAGAAGGAATCCAAACTGCTCATGTGCTCTCTCTTTTGTAAAGCCAAGAACCTCAAACATTTTCTCCTGAATATCACTCTGGTGGATACGGACAGAACCACCGCCTAACTCGGTACCATTTAATACGATGTCATATGCTTTGGCACGTACTGCACCCGGATCTGTATCAATCTTATCCCAGTCCTCTTCCATTGGCATGGTAAACGGATGATGCATTGCCATATAACGATTCTCTTCGTCTGACCACTCTAACAATGGGAACTCTGTAATCCAGAGGAAATTATACTGGTTCGGGTCTAAGAGGTCTAATTCTTTGGCAATTTCAAGACGAAGTGCACCTAATACATTCCATACAATTTTATTCTTGTCTGCTGCAAATAAAAGCAGGTCTCCCGGCTTTCCGTCCATTGCTGCTACCAGATTCTTCAATTCCTCTTCTGTCATGAATTTTGCAAAGGATGATTTATAGCTGCCATCTTCCTGTACAGAAAGATAAGCAAGTCCCTTTGCTCCATAGCCTTTTGCAAACTCTACCAGCTTGTCAATCTTCTTTCTTGGCATTGCGCCCTGTCCTTCCGCATTGATACCACGGACAGAACCACCCTGCTCTAACGCACTGGTAAATACACCAAAACCGCAATCTTTTACAATATCAGATACATCCTTTAATTCCATTCCAAAACGGGTATCCGGCTTATCAGAACCAAAACGATCCATTGCTTCCTGCCAAGGCATTCTCTTAAGTGGAAGTTCTACATCTACACCGATGGCTTCTTTGAAAATGTATTTTAACAGACGCTCATTGACATCTAATACATCATCAATATCTACAAAGGAAAGCTCCATATCTGCCTGGGTAAATTCCGGCTGACGGTCTGCACGTAAATCCTCATCACGGAAACATTTTGCAATCTGGAAATAACGGTCATATCCGGATGCCATCAGAAGCTGTTTGAAAAGCTGTGGTGACTGCGGCAATGCATAAAAGCTGCCCGGATGTATACGGCTTGGCACCAGATAATCTCTTGCACCTTCCGGTGTAGACTTACAAAGAATCGGAGTCTCAATCTCTAAGAAACCCTCTTTTGCCATAAAATCACGCATCAGATATGCTACTTTACTACGCAGCATCAGGTTACGCTGGATATCCGGTCTACGTAAATCAAGATAACGATATTTTAAACGAATCTCATCTTTGGTCTGGCTGTTCTCTTCAATCTGAAATGGCGGTGTCTGTGATTCTGAAAGAATACGGATACTCTCAGCAATTACCTCAATATCACCGGTCTTTAAATTCTCATTAACTGCTGCAGAACGCTTCTGCACGGTTCCTTCGACTGCAATAACAAACTCGCTACGCAGTGTTCCCGCTTTGGCAAAGCCTTCGCTTCCTACCTTTGGCTCGTCGAATACAAGCTGCAGAATTCCGGAACGGTCTCTTAAATCTATGAATATAAGACTTCCTAAATTTCTTCTTTTCTGTACCCATCCCATGACGGTAACTTTTTCTCCAATATTGGCATTGGATACTTCTGTACATCTATGGGTTCTGTGTAATCCCTGCATGGATTCTGACATTTTCTTATCCTCCTAAAAATCTTATCAAAATTATTCCATTTTCTGCTTCTTGCAGAAAAACAGACTATCTGTTAAAAAACTCCACAAACTCTTCATAACCCTCTGCCGTAAGCTTCTCCTTCTGGAACTTCTTGTTCTTATTCATACGAACCACTAATACCTGGGTTCCTTCGGAACGTTCCTTCTGAGCCTGTGCAATTACCTCCTGCAGCTTGTCAGCCGGATATCCCTTTTCGATGAGATATGCCTTCTTCGCTGCCTGTCCCGGAATCTTAAATCCGCCCTCTAAGAGCAGAAGAATGATTCTTTCAAAACCGATGGAAAATCCACATGCAGGTACATCGTTGCCGGTAAATCTTCCAACCATCTTATCATAACGACCACCTCCGCCACAGCTTCCGCCGAACTCCGGCATAGCTATTTCAAAAATAGTTCCTGTATAATAACCCATGCCACGCACTAAAGTCGGGTCAAATACCATTTTAAAGTCTGCTGCTTTGGTTGCTTCTACGCTGTCGATAATCTCTGTCAGGTTCTGCTTTACTTCTTCCTCTAAAAATCCAGCTTCAATTAATGTATCACATAAGGTAACCAGTCCGTTTTCGGTACCTTCTGCTTTTTCAAATAAGGATAAGTACTTATCGACCGCTTCTTCTGCAAAGCCTTCCTTTTTCAGTTCTTCTGCGACTCCGTCCAGCCCAATCTTGTCCATCTTGTCTAAGATGATAAATACAAGGTCGTAGCTTTCTTCCGGAAATCCGCTGTAAGCTGCCATTGCTTTTAAAATGCGGCGTTCATTGATTCGGATTTCAAAATTCTTAAATCCAATCTTGCCGAGGGTTGTAGTTGTTGCAAGAATCAGCTCAATCTCTGCCAGATTGGACGGCTCTCCTAAAATGTCAATATCGCACTGCATGAACTGACGATAACGCCCTCTCTGAGGACGGTCAGCACGCCACACATTTCCCATCTGTAATGCCTTAAACGGGGATGGGAGCTGGTTACTGTTATTGGAATAGAATCTTACCAGCGGAACGGTAAGGTCGTAACGCATACCAAAATCCACTACATCTTCTTCTTTTTCTGCTGTCTCTAAGTTCAGCTTTTCACCACGTTTTAATACTTTGAAAATGAGTTTTTCATTTTCTCCACCCTGTTTGCTGGTGAGGTTTGCAATATTCTCCATACAAGGAGTTTCAATTGGTGTAAATCCAAAACTCCGGTAGGTCTCTTTGATTACATTCTGCACATAATCACGAATCTGCATCTCCTCCGGTAAAATATCCTTCATGCCTGTAACCGGCTTCTTACTCAATGCCATGAAATTTCCTCCATTTTCCGAGATAAGCATTTTATCTATTTTTCTTATTATATATTTGTATTCATACAGAACTATTATATTTTTCGTGTTCTGATATGTCAACCGCTTTTATTCCTTTGTAAAGAGCCGGCTCTTCCGTTCAATCATCTCATCAATCCTTGTGATATACTGTGCCACATCCTTGACATTCTCGGCACGTTCAATCCGGTGTGTGCCATCGGGATTTGGCTGTACCCAGACACGCTTCGTGGATGCACCAGCACCACAGGCTACAATACTCTGTTTCTCTTCCATAATAAGAACATTGTATACACCGGCTTTTCCCGGTGCTGCATAGCCTACGTTTTCAAAATTGCCTGCCATATTCTTCTGGCGGTATAAATAATATGGGAAAAGGCCCATTTCTTCTGCCACTTTCGAAGTCAGTGCGATATGGTCTGCGGTATTGACAATTTCAAAATCCTGATAACGCTCTCTTTGTATATTCAGCCTTGCTGCACGCTTAATGGCAAGTGAGTGAACCGTCAGATTATCCGGTGCTAACTTCCGGATTACTTCCATGGTATCTGCTACATCCGAAAGACTTTCTCCCGGAAGTCCTACGATTAAATCCATATTGATATTATCAAAGCCTAATTCTCTTGCCAGATAAAAGCTGTCAATGGTCTGCTGTACGGTATGATGCCGTCCAATCAAATCCAGAGTTTCCTGTTTCATGGTCTGTGGATTAATGGAAATTCTGCTGATATCATGATTGCGAAGCACCATAAGCTTCTCTTTTGTAATACTGTCCGGTCTTCCGGCTTCCACTGTAAATTCCACTAAATCAGATAAATCAAAACTACATTTGATTTTTCGAATCAATCTGTCTAACTGCTTTGGATTTAATGTGGTCGGTGTTCCACCACCAATATAAATGCTGTTTAATTTCTTATGTGCAAATTTGACCGCTGTATAATCCAGTTCCTTTTCCAGTGCACTTAAGTAGTCATCCATGCGGTTTTTCCAGGCTGACATGGAATAAGAAGTAAAGGAACAGTAAAGGCAGGTCGTTGGACAGAATGGAATTCCAATATAAAGGCTGTAGCCTTCTTCGTAGTCTAATTTGTGTAAAAGTTCCAACTCCCGCTCTGCAATTTCAATACTGAGCTTTATCTTCTCATCGGAGGTAAAATACGTTTCCTTCATATAGCGGGCAATTTCTTCCTCGCTCTTACCCTCTTCTAAAAGTGCCATCGGAATCTTCGTCGGACGGATACCGGTAAGATTTCCCCACGGAAGCTCCACTCCGGTATATTCTGACAATAACCGATACAGTGTCCGCTTTAAACTGTTCTTGGTCTCCTTGCGGTTTGTATAATCTACTGCTACACATTTTGTAATTCCGTTCTGATTCGCATTGTCTTCCGAAGCCTCCACCCGTTTCCAGGAAAAAATGATTTCTTCCGGTGCAAACTGTACATCCATGTGATAATGTACCGGCTCTTCTTTTTTCTCCTTATCCTTCGTGGAAACATATACCTCTTCCTTCGGATAAAATGCCTTTACCAGCGAATGGATATCATATTCAAATTCTGCTTTATCTAATAATACTGTTATCATGGTTCGTCCTTATAAATACGGATTATGCATCCGCTCATAGCCTATTAAAGTGCTTTCGTCATGTCCGGTATACACGGTCACATCATCCGGCAGCGGCATCAGTTTTTCTCTGATTGCCCGGATTAAATCCGATGCACTTCCTCTTGGGAAATCGGTTCTTCCCACAGATTCCTGAAACAGCGTATCTCCGCTGAAAAGAATCTTCTCATCTGCAATATAATAGCAGCATCCGCCAATGGTATGCCCCGGTGTAAAAAATACACGGATGGAAAATCCTGCAAGATTTAATACTTCTTCGTCTTTTACGAAAATATCTGCATGATAGACCTTATGCTCTCCTATCATCCCGCAAAGGTTAAGTCCCGGGTCTTCCAAGGTCTCCCTCTCTGCCTCATGGGCATAAATGGAAATCTGGTATTTATCTGCAAGTTCTTCTGCTGCTCCTGCATGGTCAAAATGTCCATGGGTCAGAAGGATTGCCACCGGTTTTGCCCCGGTTTTCTCAATCTGCTTTTCAATCAACTGTGCCTGGTCTCCCGGGTCTACCACAAGAAGTTCTCCTGTCTTATGATTTACCAGAAGATAGCAGTTGGTGCAGACCGGTCCCACAATATATCGTAATACTTCTGTCTGTTCTGTCATAATTTTCCTCTTCTATAATAATAACTGACTTTGACTTTTTTCATAAATCAGCAATTTATTTTGCTAATGCTCTATCAGCCGGTAGTACGTTCAATATCAATCACGCTCTCTACCTGACGGATTTTTTCTATTAAGCTGCTCAATTCCTCTTTGCCTTTGGTATTAAAGGAAATAGAAATGGTCGCAACTCCCTGTTTGCTGGTCTTGGAATTAATGGAACTGATATCGATTTCCCGCTCAGTGAAAATTCTGGTAATATCTACTAAAAGTCCGGTACGGTTGTTACCAAATATTTTAATCTCAGCAAGATAAAGTCCATTGTCACCCTGCTCTGCACCCTGCTGCCACTCTGCATCAATCAAACGCACTTTTTCCAGCTCGGAAAGGTTCATGATATTAATGCAATCGGTACGATGAATAGAAACACCACGGCCTCTTGTGACAAATCCTACAATTTCATCTCCCGGCACCGGGCTGCAGCATTTGGAAAAATGCACTGCCACATCATAAAGTCCTTTTACAATGATACCACTCTTGGATTTCTGTGGAACTGCCTTATCCTTATTCTCGGAAGACACATTGTTCAATACATCCTCATCGGTAAGCTGGATTGGGTGGTCTTTCCGGTATTCCTCCAGCATCTTATTCACAACCTGGCCTTCTTTCAGTCCGCCGTGTCCTAAGGTTGCCAGTGCGGAATCCCAGTCATGGAATCCATATTTCCGCATAACCTTACTCTGATATTCCGGTTTGTTAATATCCGTAAGATTAATGGATTTTGCCTTACAATACTGGGCAATCAGTTCCTTGCCCTTTACGATATTTTCTTCTTTTAACTCACTCCGGAACCACTGGTTAATCTTATTTTTTGCCTGTGTACTCTTAACAATATTTAACCAGTCACGGCTCGGTCCCTTGGAATTCTGGGACGTGATAATCTCAATACGGTCACCGTTCTGAATCTCGTAATCAATTGGAACTAATTTACCATTTACCTTGGCTCCAATCATCTTATTTCCAACTGCCGAGTGGATACTGTACGCAAAGTCTACCGGTGTGGAACCCGTTGGCAGGTTCTTTACATCTCCGGACGGAGTAAAGCAGAATACCGTATCGGAAAAGAGGTTCAAATCACTCTTTAACAGGCTCATGAACTCTTTATTATCTGACATGTCTTTCTGCCATTCCAGAATCTGGCGCAGCCAGCTTAACTTCTCTTCCTCTGATTTGGTGGTAGCCACTGTGCCGCCGTTATTGGCAGCTTCCTTATATTTCCAGTGGGCAGCGATACCATATTCTGCGGTACGATGCATCTCAAAGGTACGAATCTGAATCTCAAACGGCTGTCCGGTCGGTCCAATCAGTGTGGTGTGGAGGGACTGATACATATTCGGCTTTGGCATAGCGATATAATCTTTAAAACGTCCCGGGATTGGTTTATACATCTCATGGATGACACCCAGTGCTGCATAGCAGTCCTTGACATTATCCACGATAATTCTTATGGCAAATAAATCATAAATCTGGTCTAAGGTCTTATGCTGATTGACCATTTTCTTATAAATGGAAAAGAAATGCTTTGCTCTTCCGTCAATCTGTGCCTTGATTCCTGCATTTTCAATATGTTTACTCACTTCTTTTACAAGGCTCTGCACATAATCATCACGGACACTCTTACGAAGTGCAACCTTTTCTACCAGATCATAATATGCTTCCGGCTCCAGATACTTTAAGGAAAGGTCATCTAATTCGATTTTAATTTTAGAAATACCAAGACGCTGTGCAATCGGCGCATAGATGTCCATGGTCTCTCTCGCTTTTTCCTTCTGCTTCTCCGGTGTCATATATTTTAACGTACGCATATTGTGCAGCCGGTCTGCCAGCTTGATTAAGATAACACGGATATCCTTTGCCATGGCAAGGAACATTTTTCTTAAGTTCTCTGCCTGAACCTCGACTTTATCCGCATCATAAGATAACTGACCCAGCTTTGTAACGCCATCCACCAAAAGGGCAATCTCTTCTGAGAACTCTGAAGCAATTTCCTCTACTGTCATGACGGTATCCTCTACGACATCATGAAGCAGTCCGGCTACGATAGTCTCTTTATCCAGCTCCAGCTCCGCTAAAATAATTGCCACACACAACGGATGAATGATATATGCTTCACCGGATTTTCGTACCTGTCCCTTATGTGCCGTATCCGCTGTCTTATATGCCTTTTCAATCAAAGAAATATCTGTCGACGGGTGATATTTCTTCACGCTTGCAATCAGCTCCTGATACAGGCTCTCCGGACTGACGAATTCCTGCATGGTCTTTATGTTGTCATCCTTAGACACCACTTCATTTTCTAATTCTTCTAATTCTTCTGTTGTAATATCTGCCATAATTCACACCAACTTTTTTGCGTTTTATCCCACTTTTAACTATGATTTTTCATTATAATAAAAAATATATAAAAATGCAATCTTTTATACTTGCCATTTTCCCCCGGAAACCTTATACTTTATGGCTGAATGGCAGATATTTTCTATCTCTTTTAGAAAGGAGTTTTCCCTTATGCATCCAGTTATATTATTTTACAATTTAGAAAACAGCAAAGGCAGAACATTAAAAATGCTCTGCCTCCGGTTAAAAATAAAAATCCGTATTATCACCAAAGAACAATATAACCAGACTTTAGGTGCCCTCGCAGGGATTGATGGCTTCCCTTTGAAAGAAGAGGTCTATACCGGCGATGGTTTCACCGACGAAATGCTGGTATTCAAAGGCTTTGATAATGCTCTTTTAGACCGTTTCCTGGTGGAATTTAAAAAGCTTCATCTTACCAGAATCGGACTGAAAGCCGTTCTCACGGAGCACAATATCAACTGGGATTCCATTGCACTTCATGAAGAACTCTTAGCGGAAGATAAGAAAATGCATGAAAATTAATCTTCTCCTGCAATTTCTATGGTGTATGCTGCCTGAAAGCATGCACCCTGCGCTAACGCATGTCCCCATTCCCTTTCTTCCAAGCTTCCGTTAAAATCCTCTTTATCGCATCTTCCAAACCAAGGTTCAATGGCTGCATATGGTGCATTCTTCTTCTCTGCTGACCAGAGTCCAAATAACGGAGCTTCCGGGAAATACACATTTAAGTAATTCTTTCCTTCCGGATCACGCAAGGATACTTCATGAGTCTGGTTATTCTCTATCACATAAGCACCATTGTCAAAGAAATCCTTCGTAAATGCTGCAAATCCATTTTCTAACTTAAGCTCACTTTTGCTGTTTAATGCCAGTCCGGATTCTACGTCAAAATCACGACAGATGACATTTCCATTCATATGCATGTCATAGCCATAACCGCTCTTGTCCGCTTCGCCATGTACCGGGCAGGAGAAGCATGGATGGAATCCACAGGAAAAATACATTTTTTCCTTGCCGGTATTCTTAATGTTCCATGTGATTTCCAGTCTGTTGCCATTCATATGATAGATTAATTCCATCTCATAATCGAAGGGATATTTTTCTTTTGTTGTATCATCGGACTGATGGGTAAAAACGAGTGTGTTTTCATCTTTTTTCTCCACCTTCCACTCTACATCACGGACATAGCCGTGCTGTCCCATCTTGTAAGACTTTCCCTGATAATGATAGACTCCGTCTTTTAAGCTTCCAACAATCGGAAACAGGTTTGGTGCACTCCGTTTGTAATACTCCGGATTGCTGCACCACATGTACTCAATGTTACTTTTCTTTCCAAGCACAGATTTCAGTTCTGCCCCAAGGGACTCAACTTCCACCTTCATGCTCGCGTTTTCCATGGAATAACGCATATTCTCTCAACCTCTTTTCTCGTATTCTATGATCTGACATCACAGTATCCAGCACCTGATAAAATCGTCTGCTGTGATTTGCTTCTACCAGGTGTGCCAGTTCATGAGCAGCAACATATTCTGCGCATTCTAACGGAAGGTCTGCCAGTACTTTATTCAAAGTAATGGATGCCTTTGCCTTGCAGCAGCTTCCATAGCGGCTGGTCATGCTGCGGAATCTGACCGTTGGCATAGAAATATGATAAGCCCGAAACAGTTCATACTCCTGCAGCAGTATATCTCTTAAATACTGCTCTTTCTGCCGGTTCCACTCCAGTGCATCCACATCTATCCTCTGCTGATTTGCAAGCTTCTTTTGCATCATGCGGATCCACTCCGCCTTGCTCTGCACAAATGCATCCACTTTCTTTTTGCTCATGCGATAGGGCATCGTTACTGCTACTACGCCATTGGCTTTTACCCGGATGATAATATTCTTTACTTTTTTTGGTGTCAGTTCATATTGTATTGTATTCTCCATTTCATTATTATAGCTTTTTGGTCCCGGCACTGACAAGCC
The DNA here is from genome assembly GCF_025567465.1 of Roseburia amylophila. Classification (NCBI taxonomy): domain Bacteria; kingdom Bacillati; phylum Bacillota; class Clostridia; order Lachnospirales; family Lachnospiraceae; genus Roseburia; species Roseburia amylophila. The sequence goes on along the minus strand of NZ_JAOQKI010000019.1, from coordinate 40,354 downwards.
TTTTTCTTGTTTTCCTTTTGCTATTTCTGTCGTATCATTTTATACTGTTACTCCGCCTCTGTCTCCGGGGCAGCCGCTGCTTTTTCCAGGGCATCATCAATGGCGTGAATCAGCACCATGGACGTATACTGGTTATCATCGGAATAGCTGAGATTATCCGTTGACTGATTTTCATATATCTGTTCTTTCAAATTATCCAGTGCCGGCTGCATCAACGGATACATTGCGGTTACAGTTTCATCGAGATTTACCAGAGAAATGGAATTGATTTTATTCTCATCCACCACAACCTCCACATCCACGGTTTTATCATTAAATATGATGGAAGACGTATATACCCCTGCCACATATTTCATGGTCTCCCGGCTCTCCTCATCTTTATCCGGAGAAAACATATAGACCAACAATAATACCAGTAATATTCCAAGTACCGCAAAAATTCCTGTGTAAATCAGTTCCTTCATATGAAGCACTACAATCTTTGTCTTTGCACTCAAGGGAGTCCTCCTGCTTTCTTGCTTATTGTATTTTATGTGAAAACTTTTCTAATATTACACTTGACAAACCCTTTTTCTTATAGTATAGTAAATTTCGTGTTCAGCACAAATGCGATAGTGGCGTAGTTGGTAACGCGCGACCTTGCCAAGGTCGAGACCGCGGGTTCGAGCCCCGTCTATCGCTCTATTTTTTTGGATGCTGTAAGCCTTGATTTATGCGGGTTTACAGCATTTTTCTAATTCTTAAATTCTTGCTTTCTTAACCAGATTTTCGCTATTTTTGGTTAAGAAAATGTCTTTCATTTAATGCCTGTTTTGCAACCGCTAAATTTGTTCCTACATAATAGTTCTTTCCTGCAACCTTTGGTGTGTTTCCAAATATGGTTGATGCTAAAATAATGTTTCCGTTTGTCGCATTTATTACTTCCGTAAGAAGGTTTTTCAGGAAAAGAATACTTTGATAAAATTTTTAACCTTTCTGTCATTTCATGTGCCAATCGGACATCTTCGGGTAAAATTTTATCTTAACAACTAAGGTCTGCTCTGCTGCAATTCCTTTGTAATCACAGCTGTATTTGGAATAACTCATTCCATGACGGCAGGTATATTTTGCTTCATCCAGTGATTTGCCAACTGGCTGCCAGGAAACACTCCAGTAATCTCCGTCTTCTTCATCGCGGATATATACATAATGTCCCGGACGATCCATTGGAACTCCATTCGCCCGGAATCTTGTTACACGATGATACTCCGGTGTCTTGTAAAACATATAGCCCCCCCCCGCTGTATGATTTACAACCACACAGGTATCTTTTACGCCAAGGTAGTTTGTCCAGGATGCCGGCAAATCCACCCGGTCAATTACATATTCTCTTTTCTCATTGTCAAAATGTCCGTATTGCTTGATGGTAAACTGTCTTTCCAATGTTTGACAGAGGCACTGTATTGTTCGTCAACTACAGATGCATGATAAGGTCTGTTAGGGGCACTTAGAATTTCGTCTGTTATCCGGCAACGCTGGCACAGGGAAGTGCCAGCGAGGCGCATTTGAACATGGATGTGAATTTGCGCCGGTTGCCGGAATGGATACTATTTATAACGAAATTCTTAGTGCCCCTTGCAGATTTTATGTTGCATCCGTAGTTGACGGACAGTGCAGTGCCCCCGTCAAAGCAACGGAAAGACAGTTTACCATCAGGCAAAACCGATATTTAAGAACTGCTGGCATTCCAGTGCATATCATCCAGATGTTCTTAGATATCCAAACTTTTTAAAATAAATATATTTTTCTTCCCAATTGCCTGTTATATCGGATGCCAAAAAGAGACAGCAATTAAAATCGCTGTCCCTTCTATATTTCGTATATCCTTATGATACTGACTTATAATGCCTTAATTCTCTCTAATGCTGCAACTGAATTCTCATATGTTCCGAATGCTGTCAGTCTGAAGTATCCTTCTCCACTTGGTCCGAATCCGGATCCCGGTGTTCCTACTACATTGGCATTTTCTAAGAGGTAATCAAAGAAATCCCAGGATGTCATCTGCTCCGGTGTCTTTAACCAGATATATGGTGCATTTACGCCACCGAATACTTCGAATCCTGCTTCTTTAAGACCGGTTTTGATTACGCTTGCATTTTTCATGTAATATGCAACCTGTTCTTTCAACTGTGCTTTTCCAGCTTCGGAATATACTGCTTCACCGGCACGCTGTACGATATAAGGTGCGCCGTTGAATTTGGTGCCGTGACGTCTTGCCCACATATCATGTAAAGATACGCCATTGCATTTCAAATCCTTTGGTACTACAGTATATCCAAGACGTACTCCGGTAAATCCTGCATTCTTTGAAAAGCTCTTAATCTCGATGGCACAGGTCTGTGCTCCTTCACATTCGTAAATGGTATGAGCAACATCTGCTTCTGAAATGTATGCTTCATAAGCACCATCATAAATGATCAATGCACCTTCTTTATTGGCATAATCTACCCATTCCTGTAACTGTGCTTTGGTGATGGTTGTTCCGGTTGGGTTATTTGGCAGGCACAGATAAATTACATCTGGTGTCTCCTTCGGGAATTCCGGCACGAAATTATTTTCTCTGGTACATGGCATATAAATTACATTGCTCCACATCTGGGTATCCGGGTTATATGTACCGGTTCTTCCAGCCATAACATTGGAATCCACATATACCGGGTATACCGGGTCACATACAGCAATTCTTATATCCGGTCCGAATAATTCCTGAATATTTCCAGAATCACTCTTTGCTCCATCGGATACGAAAATTTCATCTGCTTCGATTGCACATCCTCTTGCCTGATAATCATTTTTTACAATAGCATTACGCAGGAAATCATATCCCAAATCCGGTGCATATCCATGGAAGGTTGCAGGATCTGCCATCTCATCAACTGCCTTATGTAAAGCCTCAATAATTGCCGGAGCGATTGGCTGGGTGACATCCCCGATTCCAAGACGGATGATATTCTTATCCGGATTTGCCTGGGTAAATGCATTTACCTTTTTGGCAATGGTACTGAATAAATAGCTTCCTGGTAATTTCTGGTAGTTTTCATTAATCTGATACATAATATCTCCTTTTCTTCTCTCTAAATAATCTACTATATTTAACCTATTTTTCATACTTATGCATGCATAAGGCTCAAAATCATCTGTGCCGTCTCGATGAGTCCGGTTCCATTATCCATACTTCGTTTCTGGATATACCGGTGTGCTTCTTCTTCACTCATGTTATTTCGTACCATCAGAAGTTCTTTAGCATCCTGTAACATGCGTTTTTCCTCTTCGCTCCGTACCTTCGGTTCCGTACGCCGTTTCTTACGCATTCTGGTAATAGTATAAGACATGGTCTCTACCGTCTGTATCAGTTCGTGCACTTTAAGCGGCATGGAAAGGCACATAATATCAGCAACTTCATGCTCATTACAGATATCCGGCGAAGCAACAAGAAGCATCTGAAATGTAGCAGGAATATATTCATGCAGTTCTGTATACATCATGTCCACAAATCTTGGACTGCAGACCAATATACCTCCATCTAACGAATTCGCATACTGCAATGCCTGAGCCCCTGTTGTGACTGCTGCATCTACATGAAATCCACTGCGCACAAGTATATTTTTTATACTTTTGGCATTTTCTATCTTAGGGAATGCAACAATAACATTAATCAAGTTCTTATCTCCTGTAGCATTTTCTTACATCTACTAAATCTTATACAGATACTCATCAATCTCCCACTGTGTCACCTGGGCTCTGTAGTCCGCCCACTCAGCCTTCTTGGCTTCTGCATATTTCTCTGTAATATGTGGTCCTAAAACCCCTTTGATATAATCATCGTGTTCAAACTCTTCGATTGCTTCCATTAAATCTCCCGGAAGTGATTCAATACCCTTTTCCGCTTTCCTGGAAAGTCTCATTTCAAATACATTTTCTCTTACCTCTTCCGGTGGCATAATCTTATTTTCAATTCCATCTAAGCCTGCTGCAAGGCATACTGCCAATGCCAGATATGGATTGGCTGCCGGGTCCGGACATCTTAATTCCACCCTGGTTCCTGCCCCTCTGGATGCCGGAATACGAATCAGCGGACTGCGGTTCGTTGCAGACCATGCAATGTAAATCGGTGCTTCATAGCCCGGAACCAGTCTCTTATAGGAATTTACCAGCGGATTGGTAATCGCTGACATGCCTTTCATATGTTTCATTATTCCGCCAATGAAATAATATGCTTCTTTGCTCAAACCAAGTTCACCGGATGGGTCATCAAATATATTTTTTCCATTCTGGGAAAGTGACATATTAATATGCATGCCGGAACCGTTGATTCCATATTTTGGCTTTGGCATAAAGCTTGCAAATAAGCCATGACGCTTTGCAATGGTCTTAACTGCCAGTTTAAAAGTCATAATCTTATCGGCTGTTGCCAATGCTTCATCATAACGGAAATCAATTTCATGCTGTGCCGGTGCTACTTCATGATGGGATGCCTCGATTTCAAATCCCATATCCTCTAAAGTCAGCACCATATCACGTCTCGCATTTTCACCTAAGTCTACCGGTCCTAAGTCAAAGTATCCTGCTTTCTCATGGGAAACGGTTGTGGGCTGGCCATTGTCATCGGTATGGAATAAGAAAAATTCACACTCTGGTCCTACATCAAAGGTATAGCCCATCTTTGCTGCACGCGTAATCTCTTTCCGCAATACGTATCTTGGGTCTCCTTCGAAAGGTGTTCCGTCTGCACAATAAACGTCACAGATAATTCTTGCAACTTTTCCCTGCTGTGGTCTCCATGGGAAAATAGTAAATGTGTCTAAATCCGGGTAAAGATACATATCGGACTCCTCAATCCGGACAAAGCCTTCTATGGATGAGCCGTCAAACATACACTGATTATTCAGTGCCTTCTCTAACTGACTTCGTGTAATTGCCACATTTTTTAAGGTTCCAAACATATCCGTAAACTGAAGCCGGATAAATTCCACATCTTCTTCATCTGCCATACGGATAATATCCTGTTTTGTATACTTCATACTGCCGCTCTCCTTTTCCTTATACTTGATTTATATACTGCAGAACCTCTTTATATGCCATTCTGCCGCCAAACAGGTCTAATGCACTGCCTATCGTCACATTAAGCCTGCCTTTTCCATGTTCTTTTAACCGCTTTAAATCTTCAAAACTGCCGACTCCTCCGGCATATGTAATTGGAATTCTGCCCCAGTCTCCTAACATTTCTGCCAGTGGGACTTCAATGCCGGATGCTTTTCCCTCTACATCTACTGCATGTACTAAAAATTCATCCGCATATTCCTTTAATTTATCTAATAACTCCGGCGTGATTTTCTCTTCGGTAAATTTCTGCCAGCGGTCTGTCACTATATAGTAGTCGCCATCTTTTTTCCGGCAGCTTAAATCCAGAACCAGATGCTCTTTTCCTACTGCTGCAAGAATTTTCTCCAGATTATTATAATTTACTTTTCCATCCTTAAATACATAGGATGTCACAATTACATGACTGGCTCCTGCCTCGATAAATTCTTTGGCATTCTCTGCATGAATGCCGCCGCCAACCTGCATACCGCCCGGATATGTGCGAAGTGCAAGCAGTGCCTGACGTTTCGTTTCTTTATAATAAGAACTGTCTGACGGATTCAGCAGAATGATATGTCCGCCACGAATCTTATCTTTTTTATAAAATTCTGCAAAATAAGCGGCATCCTGTTCCGCCACAAAATTCTCTTTTGCCTGATTTCCTTCATCCTTAAGACTTCCGCCCACAATCTGCTTGACCTTGCCATTATGGATGTCTATGCACGGTCGAAATTCCATCCTTTTTCCCCCTCTGTTTGAAAAAAGGACAACGTTCACCCTTGGTTGACCCCGTTGTCCGTCTAAAAGAATAACATATTTTTGTATAAAATGGAATAGTTGTTTTAACAATTGACAGTATATTATTTTTTTGCTAGAATTGAGAAATTAAAGGCTTTATTATATTACACACTTTTTAATAAGAAAGAGAGGAAACGAGAAAATGGGTAAAATTATCGGTGAAGGAATTACATTTGATGATGTTTTGCTGGTTCCTGCATATTCGGAAGTTACTCCTAATATGATTGATCTTACCACTTACCTGACTAAGAAAATCAAATTGAACATTCCAATGATGAGTGCTGGAATGGACACAGTAACTGAACATCGCATGGCAATAGCTATGGCAAGACAGGGTGGTATCGGAATCATCCACAAAAACATGTCTATCGAGGCTCAGGCGGAGGAAGTGGACAAGGTAAAACGTTCCGAAAATGGAGTTATCACAGACCCATTTTTCTTATCCCCAGATCATACATTAGCTGACGCAGAAGATTTAATGCACAACTTCCGCATTTCCGGAGTTCCTATTACAGAAAACGGAAAATTAGTCGGCATCATCACCAATCGTGATTTGAAATTCGAAACAGATTATACAAAGAAAATTAAAGAAAGCATGACTTCCGATGGTCTTATTACTGCTCCGGAAGGAATCACATTAGACGAAGCGAAAAAAATTCTCGCTAAGGCAAGAAAAGAAAAACTTCCAATTGTTGATAAAGATTTTCACTTAAAAGGTCTTATCACAATCAAAGATATTGAAAAACAGATTAAATATCCATTATCCGCAAAGGATGACCAGGGCAGACTGCTTTGTGGTGCTGCTGTTGGTATTACTGCTAACATGATGGACCGTATCGATGCACTGGTAAAATCCCATGTCGATGTAATCGTTGTAGATTCCGCACATGGACATTCCTTAAATATCTTAAATGCAGTTAGGAAAATCAAAGCTGCTTATCCTGATCTTCAGGTTATCGCAGGTAACGTAGCAACTGGTGAAGCAACCAAGTCTTTAATTGAAGCTGGTGCTGATGCTGTTAAGGTTGGTATCGGACCTGGTTCTATCTGTACTACCCGTGTGGTTGCAGGTATTGGTGTTCCTCAGATTACTGCTGTCATGGATGCCTTTGCAGTTGCAAAAGAATATGGTATTCCAATCATCGCCGATGGTGGTATCAAGTACTCCGGAGACATGACCAAGGCTTTAGCTGCCGGCGGTAATGTATGTATGATGGGAAGCATGTTCGCAGGATGTGACGAAGCTCCTGGAACCTTCGAATTATATCAGGGAAGAAAATACAAAGTTTACCGTGGTATGGGTTCTCTTGCAGCTATGGAAAACGGAAGCAAAGACCGTTACTTCCAGGAAGGTGCTAAGAAGCTTGTTCCGGAAGGTGTTGAAGGTCGTGTGGCTTACAAGGGAAGCCTTGAAGATACCGTATTCCAGTTAATCGGTGGTATCCGTTCCGGTATGGGTTACTGCGGATGTCCTACTATTCCAGAATTACAGGAAAGAGGCCGTTTCGTTAAGATTACTGCTGCTTCCTTAAAGGAAAGTCATCCACATGACATTCATATCACAAAAGAAGCACCAAACTACAGTATTGATGACAAATAAATTTTTCACCAAGAGAAACAATTTTATATGAGTCATCGTGGTACTCATATTATACAAAACAGGATTGAAAACTTTTCATTGAGTTTTCAATCCTGTTTTTGCATTTAAAAATCTTTATTCAAAACTATCTTGCTGTTTTTGCATTATTATTACCATTTCCATTGGTTCCGGTTGTCGCATCATCCACAGCATCTTTAATTCCGGTTCCGGCATCATCTACTGCATCATCTACACCATCTACAATATCTTCTGCGCCATCTACTACTCCATCTGTCACATCATTTACCACACCGTCGCCATTATCTCCATTGTTTGTAGTATTGTCACGATTATCCTTGTCGTTATCTGTGGTACCGTTATTCTTGTCATTTGTGTTATTCTTATTGTCTGTGTCATTCTTATTGGTGGTATTGTTACTTCCTGCTCCGTTTTCCGTGGTATTTTCCTCATTTCCATTCCTATTACCACAGGCTGCCATACTGCCAAAGAGGCACACTACCATCATGGTCAACACCAGTTTTCTTAATTTCTTCATGTTCAATATCTCCTTTTTATTGATTTCAAGTTTATTGTTTCCAACCTATCCTTTTCTATGCATCTTCTGTGTGGATTTTCTACTTTCTCATCTTTGGTTCAAATATCAGAGATGCCAGATAGGCAAATACCAATGCAGCAGAGATTCCTACCGCCGTTGCCGTAAATCCACCCATGAAGATTCCGATAAATCCATTGGTATCAACTGCTTCCTTAATTCCCTTAAACAGCGTATTGCCAAAGCCTAACAATGGCACCGATGCTCCCGCCCCTGCAAATTCCACGAAAGGCGGATATACACCGATTGCTCCCAAAACAGCTCCGGAACATACCAATAGCACCATAATCCGTCCCGGCTGCATTTTCGTCTTTTCCATTAAAATCTGGCAGAGGGCACATATCAGGCCTCCTACCCAGAATGCATTCACATAATCCATGTGTTCTTTTCCTTTCTTCCATCATTCTTATCAAAACTATTATTACTTTTTATTATCTACCAGGCTTTTGTTACGGCACATACTCAAGCATTACTCCATGGGCAATTCCCGGTACATTTTTCCCTTCGTTATAACTCACTGTGGAAAGCAATGCTCCGGTTGGCACAAATAACACCTTTTTCCATTCCCCTGAAATAATCTTCGGCAGATAATAGGCAGATAAAACAGAAGCACTGCAGCCACAGCCACTTCCGCCAGCATCCGTATCCTGTTCTTTTGCATCAAAAATTTCGATTCCGCAATCTGAATGATTGTTCTCGATGTCATAGCCCTTTTTCTTAAGCAAATCAAATAGGATTTCCTGTCCGACAGTTCCTAAATCCCCAGTTATAATACGGTCATATTCTTCCGGCTTGCTTCCAAAATCCGCAAAATGTGCTGCTATGGTATCTGCTGCTGCCGGAGCCATCGCTGCTCCCATATTTAAGGAATCATGAATTCCATAGTCCACAATTTTTCCGGTGGTGATTCCACTGATTTTTACATGAGTCCGTTGGGTGGACAATACATAGGCACCACTTCCGGTAACCGTCCAGGTAGCCGACATGGGACGCTGATTCCCATATTCCAACGGAAATCGGAACTGTTTCTCCGCGCTGGCAAAATGACTAGATGTAATCGTCAGGACATTTTCTGCAAATCCTGCCGCCACGCACATTGCTCCAAGTGACATGGATTCCCCTGCCGTAGAGCAGGCTCCATACACACCAAACAGCGGAATTTCAAAGTCGAGAAGTCCAAAGGATGTTGCTATAGTCTGACCCAACAGGTCTCCTGCAAAAATATAACGGATTTCTTCCGGCGTAAGCCCAGATTTTCCCAATGCCAGGGTTGCTGCTTCCTTCTGCAAGGTACTTTCTGCTTCCTCCCATGACTCACATCCAAATTTGTCATCATTTCCAATCACATCAAAATACTCTCCCAGTGGTCCTTCTCCTTCTTTCTTTCCGACCACCGATGCCGAATTTAAAATAAAAGGAGTCTTCGCAAAGCGAAGACTCTGTTTTCCCTTTACCTCAGACATGTCATCACTCCTTTTTGTGATTAGCATGTCCAGGTTCTGGCATTTTATGTATTTTTCAGAAATTTTTCATGTTTCTTTTCTTTACTTCTATCTACGGTTATGCTGTAATAAATCCATGGCAGCAATTAATTTCAACATTTTTCAATATTTCCATTGAACTTTTTGAGAAAGGAGAAACTGACATCTATAATAAACTATTATCTCATTATAAGAATCTTACGGAGCAAATCTCTGCCATTCAGGATGAACTTTCCACTCTGCCACCCGGCACTCTTTATTGTACCCACAATGGCAACTATACCAAGTGGTATCATCAACTTCTATCCCAACAGTTTTATATTCCCAAGAAAGAGAAAAATTTTGCTCAAGTCATGGCCCGGAAAAAATATTTAGAACTAAAACTGCAGTCCCTCTCTTTTGAGCGACAGACAATCCGCACCTGTATTGACACCCTTGCCTCACATCCTTCTAAAATTGAAACTCTTTTTCAAGAATCTTCTCCCTATTGTGAATTATTTCACACTGTCCTCCAACCCATTTCCACAGAATTAAATCAATGGATGAATGCTGATTTTGAATACAATATCAAATACCCGGAACAACGGATTCACAAATCTGCTTCCGGTCTGATGGTCCGTTCCAAATCAGAAGCACTGATTGCAACACTGCTCTCACATAACCGTATTCCTTTTCGTTATGAATGTGCACTGTGTTTAGGCGAAACTACCCTGCACCCTGATTTCACGCTTCGTCATCCTAAAACAGGAGCATTTTATTACTGGGAGCATTTTGGTCTGATGGATTTTCCTTCTTATCGAAAGAATGTCTTTTCCAAGCTTCAGTTTTACACCGCACATAACATTATCCCATCCATTCAATTAATTACTACTTATGAAACAAGTGAGCATCCCTTTGATTCTGCTTATGCCGAGCAATTAATTCATTACTATTTTGGGGATTAGCGGGAAGCTGACTTTGTGAATTTGTTTTTCTTCTCCTTTTGGGCAAAACACTCTTATTTCACAATGATTTTGCCCAATTTACCGCGGGACACGGCTCCTCTTCCTTGGTGAAGTCTTGCTTTTCTACTTCTTTTGGGCAAAATTCTCTTGTTTCTCAACGATTTTGCCCAATTTACCGCGGGACACGGCTCCTCTTCCTTGATAAAGTCTTGCTTTTCTACTTCTTTTGGGCAAAACACTCTTATTTCACAATGATTTTGCCCAATCTACCACCGAACACGGCTCCTCTTCCTTGGTGAAGTCTCTCTTTTCTACTTCTTTTGGGCAAAACTCTCTTGTTTCTCAACGATTTTGCCCAATTTACCACGGGACACGGCTCCTCTTCCTTGGTGAAGTCTTGCTTTTCTACTTCTTTTGGCAAAACACTCTTATTTCACAATGATTTTGCCCAATTTACCTCGCTATCAGCTGATATATCCAGTATATGACCCCAAGTAGCCAGCTTGTAAAGATTCCATAAAGAATTACCGGACCCGCAATGGTAAAAATTTTGCAGCCAATCCCAAAAACCTGACCTTCCTTTTTGAATTCGATGGCAGGAGCCGCCACTGAATTGGCAAATCCGGTGATTGGAACGAGGGCTCCTGCCCCGCCAAATTTTGCAATTGATGGATAAATATTAAGACCGGTAAGAATTACGCTCATGAGGACAAGGATCATACTGCACCAGCCGCCGGAAGTATCTTTATCCAGTCCTGCGTTCTGTGCAATATTTAAAATCACCTGGCCAATACAACAAATAATTCCGCCGGTCACAAATGCTTTTAACATTTTCAGGGCAAGATTATGCGTTGGTGTTACCTGCTTTACATATTCGTTATATGCCTGGTTTCTTTCCGCAACATCCTGCTCCTGTACTGTTTTATTCAGATTTTCATTTTTTTGCCGCATATCTTTTTCTGATTCACTTTTTGCCATGCTAAAACCTTCCTAAATAATATAATATTTTTCTCTTAGTATGGCAAAAATTGTTTCTTTTATACATACACCGGCAGCTTCTTACGGATGCCCGGCAGTTCCTTATGAATGTCAGTCAACCAATATACGATTTAAGATTTCATCTTCTCTCACCAGACGCTTTGCTTCTTCCCGGTATTTTTCTTCGTGAAGGTAAGTGTGACGGAATGGCTTAATAGACGGTGCCAAATCAATTGCCGCAAGGAAATCGCTCTTTTTCATCTGAAGTGTTGCTGCAAAATCAAAAAATCCGGTCTCTTCCAATACGGTCTGTACCCGCACATATCTGTGATTGTGCACCTTGCTCATGATATAGGTTGCAATGCCGACCTGAATACCGTGTAACTGTGGTGCTTCCAATAATTTGTCCAGTGCGTGGGAAATCAAATGCTCGCTTCCACTGGTCGGTGCGCTGCTTCCGGCTATTTCATTGGCAATTCCGCTCATGGCTAGAGAATCCACCAGTTCTTTTAAAAACAATTCATCCTTTATGCTCTGATATGGAGTCCGGACAAAACTGTTCACCGCTTTCTTCGCTATCATAACCGCAAAATCATTTACCGTAGAGTAACCACATTTTTCCTCATAAATCCAGTCATATAATGCTGTGATTTTTGAAATCATATCTCCGATACCGGAATAAATAAATTTCTCCGGTGCCGTGCGGATAATCTGCGTATCCACCACAATGCCATAAGCCAGTTTTGCCGGAACCGAAGTTCTCTTGCCATGCACCAGAAGGGAGGCGCTGGCACTAGAAAATCCATCACTGGAGCTGGAGGTCGGTACGCTGATAAATGGAATATTTCTTAAAAATGCGGCATATTTTCCGGCATCGATTACTTTTCCGCCACCAATTGAAATAACTGCCTGCGTTTTATTCGGCATGGAAAATGCAAGCGTTATAATATCATCAATATCAACGGTATCCAGTTCGCTATACTCCAATACTGTAATTTCTTCTTTTTTCAGTGATTCCATTACAGTCTCACCAAACATATCAATCAAACCATTTCCAAGGAAAATAACTACCTGCTTTAGACCTTCTCCCTTTAAATAACTTCCCAGTTGATTTAACGTGCCATTTCCGACTTTCAGAATTGCCGGAACTGAAATTGCTTTTCCTGTCTGCATATTTATTTCTCCTCTTTTCTATCTCAACTTCTTAGATTTCTCAAACTTTTGAAATACTCTGACTTTTATTATATGTATTCTATGCCATAATATCAAGCTCGCTCTACAGAACCTGTCACTGGCAGCTTCTTACGGATTCTTTGCGAAAAAAACGGCAGCCAGAAACCTGACTGCCGAATTATATTCCTTACTGTACCTTGAAGATACTTACTGATGTATCCAGATCCTCTGCATCCATCTGAAGCCGTTTTACCGCATCATTTAATACTTCTACTGCCTGTAACTGTTTCTCTGTACTACGGGCAAGTTCTTCAGATGCAGATTCTGTCTGGTTAGAGGTTGTTGAAATACTTTCGATGGCATTCATGGTATCTTCTTTTGCCTGTTCGATACCCCCCACACTCTGGGTAATCTTCTCAACATCCTCTGCCAGCTTGCTTACCTGCTGACTGATATTCTTAAATACATCAACGGTATTATTCAATGCTTCTGTCTGGAATGCAACGCTCTCGCCTGCAAGCCCAGCTGTCTCGATGGTAGCTGCCAGACGTTCCTGAATATGATTGATAATCTCACCAATCTGATTACCCGCATTTCCGGACTGTTCTGCCAGTTTACGGATTTCTTCAGAAACTACTGCAAATCCTCTTCCTGCTTCACCGGCTCTCGCCGCCTCAATTGATGCATTTAAGGACAAAAGATTGGTCTGTTCTGCAATCTCATTGATTGTTCCAATGATGCTGTTAATTGCAATAGATTCTTTGTTCAGTTCTCTGATTTCCCGGATGATGGTCTCTGTTACTTCCGTTGTACCCTGAACTTTTTCACCAAGGTTTGCTACGATAACCATACCATTTTCAATTGCTCCCTGGGCTTCCTGGGCAATTTCGCTGATTTCATCAGTATTCTCATGTACAACATTGATTCTTTCTGCCAGACCATTCATCTGCTCCAGGCAGCTTTCCGTATCCTGTGCCTGCTGGGAAATACCACTGTTGATATAATCCACTGCTTCCGTAATATTCTTTGTTACTTCCAATAAAACTTCGGAGTTGGTTCCTACCTGGACTGCCGAATCAGAAACATGACCGCTGACATTGGTCATCTTGAGAATCAGATCCTTCATACTGCCAATCATATTGGTAATGCTGGATGACAACACATTAAACTCATCCTTACGCTTCATGCTGATCTGTCCGGTCAAATCTCCATCGGAGGTCTTTTTTAAGACACGGTTAACCTTACGGATTGCTTTGGAAATTCCGCTTGCAAGAACGGAACCTACCACGATTGCAATAACTGCACATATTGCTACGGCAATTAACGTATATCTGAGAATCGCCTGTGCACCTGCCATAATCTCTTTCTGCGGAACCATGGCACATACCAGCATATTCGTACCTTCAATCCTGCTGTATGTAAACAGATAATCTGCGCCCTCATAAGACACTTCTTTAGAACCCTGCAGATTTTCTCCTGCTAATGCTTCCTGATAAAAGTCCGTATCTGTAAATTTTATATCACTATCTCCACTTAACACCTGGCTTCCATCCTCTAATACAAAGCCCTTGATGCTGTTATCACTAATCTGTGCATTATCTAATATATCCTGGATAAAGCTTGTCTTAACATCAATGATGATATATCCAACAGATTTATTGCTATTATTCTTAAGAACGGTAACAAGAGATAATGCATACTCATCACTGTCATATCCGGTGACTTCATCAATGGCTGGGTGGCTGCTGATCCACATACTTCCCATGCCAATCTCAGACTCTACATTCTTTCCTTCTTCCGACTCAACAAACGCATTATATACATCTCCACGGATTGCACCCTTTTCACTGCATGCTGTTCCACTCTTCGCACAAACTATAATGTGATCGATGAATTTGTCTGCAGTAGATTCATTGCTCAATGCAACCTTTGTATCCATCAGCATAGACTCTGACTTTACTTCTGAACCTGTATAATAACTTGTAATTGCAGAATTAATAGAAAGACGTGTTGCCATCAGTTCAATATTCTCAAAACCAAGTCCGAGATACTCTTCCAATGTACCAACACTGGTATTTGCAGAAGCCTCGTATGTACTATTCAAGGTAGTACTGCACTTTGAATAAATCATAAAACCGATGATAACAAACAGGATAACCGGAATCATAAATGCCCCGATTAATTTCACCTGAATGCCACGAAGCCCCATTCCCTTATCCTTCGCAGCCTTTCTACTGTTACCTGTTTTCTTCGGCTGTGGTTTTCTTACCTTTTCTTTCTTTAACTTTTCCTTTTTTGGCTTTACTTTCTTAAGCTTCTCTTTCTTTACTTCCAACTGCTTTCTTTCTTCCCTTTTTTCTACTTTAAGCTGCCGAGTTTCCTGCATTTCTTCTGGCCTTTCCTGACGAATTTTCTGCTTTCTTGTCTTCATCCGTATTACCCCGTTTTCCCAATTGTAAGCATATCTTTCTCCCCGCTGTTTCTGTCTTCATTTGCATGGAAACGTTACCATATGATTTGTTTTATTCTAGCATATTTTCGTTTGTTTTTCAACACCGGCTTATTACGAATTCTCGAAATTTACATTACGGCAGACTGTCTTGCGCCGTTTCTTTTTTTCCTCATACAGATATTCATCAGCATGCTTAAACATCTCAATAAAATCAATCTTCTTTTCACAGACAAATTCTACTACTCCAACTGAAATTCCAACATAATACGGTTTCATGGAATGTTCATTGTACTGTTCACATTTCTGGTGAATATTGTAAATGAGCTGTTCCTTCTCTTCCATCTCGCTATATCTTACAATGCCTGCAAATTCGTCCCCTCCGAATCTTCCCACATCTCCATACTGTCCAAAGACTTCTTTTACAATTCCTGCTGCTGTCCGGATTGCGCAGTCTCCTTCCGCATGGCCAAAATTATCATTGATTTCCTTTAAATGGTCAAGGTCCGCTATCATAAGACAAGCTTTTTTTCCTAAATTATCCTGATTAAACCGGACCAGACTCTCCATCAGTCCCCTACGGTTATAGATTCCGGTCAGTTCATCGTAAATTGCAATAAAATTTAATACTTCATTCTTTTCCCGCAGCCGGTCACGATATTTTTTCTGTTTAATATTTGCTTCCAGAAAGCGGAGAGATGTTCCAAGCTGCAATGCCAGTATATAATAAAAAGAAATCTCTTCCGGTTCAATCTCAAGCATCAATAGTCCGTACTGCCGCTTTCCATCAATTAATAGAAAGCTGATATAAGAAAAATGATCTTCACCGGAGCTGCAACAATCCAGTACACCAAAGCTTCCATCTATATATGGACGTTCCTGTTTCTCAAATACCTGAATATTTTCCCTGTATTGGTGCATAGTTAAATACATCCTTTGGGGCATCTTCCATTTCTGTCCATTTTCATAGGTAACCGGCTGCTCCAACAGATAAAGCATGGAACTGCGTATACCCAGATGATAAAATACTTCTCCACTTTTCCGGTAGAAAGATTTCTCATTCTCTGCTTCCTGCATCAGGTCCCGGATCAGAAATGGTCCAAGCCACGATTTATGCTGAAAAAGCCTTAATTCATCAATAATATGAAGCAGTTCTGTTTTCTCATCTGCCTTTTCTTTCGCTCTTCGTGTTACTTTGCAGCCACAGGATTCCCGGATTATAAGTTCTGCATCCAACCGGACAGATTCCACTGGTCTGCCTGCACAGATATCTACTGCCTTTTCTACCGCTATCTGCCCCATTTTATAAGCATCCTGGGAGGCAGTCGTCAGTGGTGGATTACTATAACGTGCCCTCTCCACATCATCAAAACCGGTAATCAAAATGTCTTTTCCTATCCGGAGTCCATGGGCTTTGCATACACGATAACACGCCACTGTCATTTCATCATTAGCTGATATAATTGCTTCGGCATCCGGATTGTCCTTTAGCAGCTGTTCTACAAGATTATCCACGAATTCCGAATAATCTCCCACCGCCATCATTTCCGGTGTCACGGGCAGATGATGTTCTGCCATAACATTTAAAAATGCTGCTTTTCGCTCTATGGCATCCTGATTGTCTTCCGGTCCCCCAAGATAAACCAGATGCTTTAAATGATGTTCTATAATAAGATGCTCCACACATTTTTGCATACCACCAAAGTTATCCACCATGACATAGATACCCCGTGGATCATCCGTCGCATCTTCTAACAGTACATATGGTATTCCTGCAAATTTATCCAGAAATGCCTGTTTATCTTCATTTTTCTGAAAAATGCAAAGAGAGCCATATGCTATAATCAATACATCTACTTTCGCTAATTTTGCATAATCATAGACGGTATTATACTGATAATCAAAATCCTCCAGTGCAAACTTCTGGTTGAAACGCACACTCTGCGTTCCCAGAAAATAAATCACATTAACATCCATCCCGCTTGCTGCTGCCCGAATCCCTCTCATCAGGTCCTTCGGATGTGCTGTATGCACATTTCCAATCAATACCCCAATTGTAAATTTCTTCCCCATATCATCGCTTCCTATTCCTGCCACAAACGCTGTTCTGTCTGTCCCTCCTGAAATAATTCACGCATTTGTTCATCTAGTTTATCATCCGGTTCGTAATCTTTTAACATCCGAATCAGATGCTGCTCCCGCACATCATCTGTCATATAGTCTGCCAGCATCCGGTTGACCTCTTCAATTAACTGCTGTGGTTGTAAAATCCCTGTTGCCATATTTCCGGTCAGTTTGTATGCAAGACCCGCCGCATAATAGAATTCATAGTTTCCCATCATAATAGATGCCTGCAGATTACATTTGATTACAACACTCTGACGTGCAATTGACTGTATCATTTTTTCACTTCTTCCTTACGGATTTTTATATTTTCATTTTATAACATTTCACGAAAAACATCAACCCGAACTGCATATTGTTCTACCAATTCCTATCAATTATCTTTTCTCACTATTTTACCCTTTACAGTGTTTTTACTTCAAGAATCTGATAACCGTCTTATAAAATAGAAAAGTGAGCCTGCTGTCTTTCCCAATGCCATAAACCAGAGAATCACCCACAATCCCACTTTTACTTTCGTTCTGCGGAAGATAACCGGGAAGGTCTTTAAAATTTCCGCCAACGCTACTGCCACACAGCCTACGAATAATCCTGCACAGATTCCATATACTCCAAGGAAAATATGTCCCAGCGGAATCCGCATCATAAGGAAAACTGATAAGAGGTTTCCTCCGATTCCACCTAATACAATCATATTCTCGTAAAGACAAATCCGGGCGGCAGTCTTCGTCTTTCCAATCATCCGGGGAATGATATTTAACATAATCAGAAATGCAAAGGTTCCTCCAGCCACCGCAGCGCCGGCGGTCAGTCCTGCCAGTCCCAGGAAAACATGTCTAATCCACATCAATCGTCTTGCCTCCCCGTCCGCAGTTGGCAATGTAAGTATCATCTACATCTTTTTCGTACTTACGCATCTCCACCTGGATTGGTGTCGGGTCGTTTGTTATCTTGCTGTTTCCAAAATGGTTAAAGAAAATGATAACTCCCACAGGCAGACCAATGCTATAGCAGATTTCCAGCTCCGTAATGCCGGTGGATTCTTTCCCCATCACCTGATAATAAAGCTTCTGGAACAGTTCCGTCACAGAAATGTCATTATTAAATGCCATGATGGTAAACGCCGCTCCAAAGAAAACCAGCACACATAAAACAGCTGTTTTTGCATACTCTGCTGTTTGGGAAGGCTGCAATGCCGGTTCATATTCAATCACAAAATCCGCTTCTCCTTCATTGGTAATGTCCACATTGGGATACTGTGCCTGTATCATTTCAAAAATTTTTAGGGAAGTCATCACCTGAACATATTCTGTTTTCTTTGTTTTCTGTGGAAAGGAATAGATTTTCATCTGCTTCAACTGGCGTATCATTGCTTCATCCGTTCCTGTCATCCTGGCAACATCCGATAACTTGACATGGCGGTCTTTGACCATGGAATTCTTTTCGATTTTAATATAAAGACTTGTCTGCTGACTACTCATGAAAATGGCATCCTTTCTACGAATTTTGTTACAAATGTTCCTTCGCCCTTCGTACTTTTATTTCCATTTTCATTGGTATAATAAAGAATGCCTCCTATCACGGCGATTATCACCAGTGAAAGGAGGCAGATACGATACGTCTTATGCTTCATACTATTCCGCCTCATTTCCTGTATTTTCCGGAATAGTATGTGTTACGATTCGTTTTTTATTCTTTTATTTCGTTTTCAGGGCATCTATCTGAACTTCTTTTCCATGTCCAAATGCACCTTCCATCTGACATACTTTTGCAGCAAACTTTGCAGCCTCTTTTATGCTCTCTTTGATTGCCACATCATCATGCATACCCTTTTTCTTGCGGTCGAGATAACCTACCATAAAAGTTGTAATAAGAGAGTCTCCTGCACCCATTGTATCTATTGCCTTTTCAATCGGGTAAGCTGACTGTTCAAAGAACTCATGATTAGCATAGAGCATACAGCCTTTTGCCCCTCTTGATGCACATACAATTTTCGGTCCATAAGATGCTACCTTCTGAAGATGCTCCTTTACTTCATCATCTGTTCCATCAAAGGAGCAGAATGCATATGTTACCAATGGAGCTATTTTTTCATAATATTCCGGTTCAGAGTCATCAGAAAAGTCAAAGGATAACGGAAGTCCTGCTGCTTTAATCTTTGGAAGCTGTGACTCCATATAACAGTAATTTCCACTGTGTACCAGATCAAATTCTGCAAGATATTCCAAGTCAAATTCATCCAGATCATAAATATGTCTGCTCCGGACTCCACCTTCATTATAATCTAAGAATACACGGTCACCATCTTCTAAGGTACATCTGGAATAACCATTTTCTCCCTCAATTTTCTTACACTTTACCAGTTCAATCTGTTCTTCCCTCAACGCAGAAATAACATGATCTGCATTTTTATCAGTACCAAAATAGCCCATATAGGCACACCTTTTTGCACCAAACATTTTGGCATACACAGCAAGATTTACACAATTTCCACCTGGATACTGTACATTCTCGTGAGTATAAATATCTACCACGTTATCCCCAAAGCCTACCACACTTACGTCATATTTCATACTGTTTCTCCTTTCGTCTAGTACTCTACAACTCCCATATACCGGCGCATATCCAATGGGTGTCCGCTCTTATTCTGAATTGCAGTACGGTATAACACGCTCATTTCATAGAACAATGGAGCATTAAAATAATCTACGCAGGAATCATCTATTGCATCCATTCCACAATCTGCTGCATCAATAATCTCATATTTTTCCGCATATTTATTTAAAAATACTTCTGCTCTTTCATCAATCATTCTTGTTTTTCCTACCGATTTTAAGAGGATATAAATATGGTCTTTATCTGTTACCTCAAATGGTCCATGGAAATATTCTGCGGAATCAAGATAACAGCAGTCCATCCACTGCATCTCCTGAAGAGAACAGATTGCAAATCCGTATGCCTGTGCATATGCAGAACCGGATGCCATAATATATAAAAATGGTGCATTATAATAATGTTCTGCAAAATTCCATGCCTTATTCTGAAACTTCTTTGTTGCATTACGGATAATTGCATCGCATTTAGTGATTCCATCCTTCATTCCTTCATAAAGTTTATACTCCGGCTCCTGTCTGTGAATCAACTCATTTATAATACTGTAATTTAATCCTAATGGTCTATCCTTCTGTAATGTTTCCGGCTCCCAATCATAGACAATTGCATGGAATTTTTCACTGTCGCAGGCACTGCCCGGTGTATGTGTATATGTAATTACAAATGCACCTTCCTTTACACCAAGTTCTGCTGCTTCTACCGTTTCTTTTGTATTTCCACCATGTGAACAGATAATGACAACGGAGTGTTTTCCAAGTTTCTTTGGAGGGGTTAAAACAAATTCTTTACTGGTAATCCACTCTGCTGTCATAGTGGATGATTCTCGGTTAATAAAGTAACATGAAGAATAAAGGTCAACCAGAGAGCCTCCACAGGCCACAAAATATACTTCACTGATTGTTCCATTTTCCTTTTCAATTATATCAACAAATTTTTCTACGTTAAATTCTGATGCATGCATTTTTAAATACCTTCTTTCTTAGTTATTTTTCTTAATCAGTTTTCTCATTAAAATTGTTATAACCATACCAAGTACAGCAGTTCCCATCAGGAAGCCAAAAATCATTGGATAAGCATTATTTCCAAATTTATCCATCCACTTTCCAAAAATTATATAGTAAAAAGAATCTGGCAAATATCCGATAATAGATGCAATTCCAATTACAGTTCCTGCATATATCGGTTTAAATTTACATTCCTGTAATCCCGACCAGATTACTCCGTAAAGCATCATACCAATTGCACTTGGTAACAAAGAAACAATTGTTGCCAGTACCGGACTGATGCTGGATGGCATTATCAATACTCCACCATAAATCACAATTGTAATTCCAAATGCAGTAATATACCATTTTGTAGAAGATTTAAAAATCTTATCTACGATAATTCCACCAATCGGACATAAAAGGTTCATAAGATTACTTCTCACAATACTGATAAAAGATGAATGTACCAACGGTATACCAAGTACATCCGTCAGATATGGTGAAAAATAGGATACACTTGTATACAGACCATATGCACATAATACCATCAGTGAAAAGAGCCAGGTCATCGGATTCTTTAACGCTTCACCGACATATTTAATTTTAAATTCTTCATCAGAAGATTTTGTCTGTGTAATACTTTTTTCTTTAAAAAATATCATTGTCAGAATTAAAGCAACTGCTGTAAATGCTACCATTGCCCATACTGCAATACTAAAGGAAGTAGATGGGTCATCTGATAAACGGCTTACCTGTAAACATACTGCATTTAAAATTGCAGAAATAATACCTGATGCAGCATAATAAATTCCATAACACATTCCCTGCTCTTCTGCTGTGCCAACCTGACCTACTGCTTTGGTTATTGCTGCCCAGAATACAAAAATTGTAGACACACCAAGTCCAGCCCATAATACGCAGGCTACTGCAAAATTCATGGTAAGTGCATAAATAATTCCGATAACTACAGAACCCAGAATAGAGCCTACTAGACATTTTTTCACAGACCACTTATCAGCTAATATTCCACCGGGAATCAATGTAATCGTATTTGCTGCCGCATAAATTGTCATTAAAATTCCTGACTGGGTATTTGTAATTCCCATAGCTGCAATCTGCTGATCATAAAACACATATCTGATATAAGGGAAACAATACATAACTGCATTTACAAGTCCCAGAATAAAAAGTACCCATAACGTTTTTGCACTCAAATGTGCTTTTGTTTTGTCACTCATCACAAAACCTCCTTTACCTATTCTCCATTTCTTTATAAACATCCTGTCCAGCACATATGGTTCTTAAAACATGTGCCTTTCGAATTTCTTCAATATCTGTTTTGAGAAGATTCCTGTCAAAAACTACTATATCAGCCTGCTTACCGCTTTCCAGCGTTCCTAATATATGTTCCTGTTCCATGGCATACTGGCTTCCAATTGTCCAGGTTTTTAACATTTCCGGTATTGTCAGACCATTTTCCGGCTGAACCGGTTCTTTTCCATCTGCGGCATAGGTTCCGCATCCATAATAAATTGCCTCAGGTATATCCGGTATTAACATCGGGAGATCCGTTGCACCACTTAAAATCACACCATGATCTGCCATTGAACGATAATTCATATAACGGCTCCGCCTGCTACCAAGTTTTTCATCATAGTCTTGTTTCCAATTTTCACAGGAATCCAACTTATAAACCTGTGTATAAATCTCACCAAAGACTCCAAGCTGTGCCATTTTTTCTTCGTCCACTGCACCCGTCAATTCCAAATCAGTAATTCCATGTCGATTCTTTAATCTTCCATTTTCCTTTTCACATTTATCATAAATCTGAAGAATTTTATGGAAGGAACCATCCCCTTCAGAATGCAATGTAAATCTGAATCCTTCACGGTCTGCTGTAAGTACATCTTCTTCTAATAATGCATAATCAATATTCTTTTGGCAACAATAATCTTTTCCCTCATATGGCTCCATCAGATCTGCCTCTTCTGAGACAATCAATCCATCTGTCATCCGATTATAACCGGAAAACCTTAAAAAATCAGAATGATATTTCTTCTTCATTTCTTTTCCATATGCTAAATCCATTTTCTTTCCTACTGGTTGTGACATAAAGGAAATCCGAAGGCTCAATTCTGCTTTCTGTTCCAATTCAGCCAATATATCTGTAAATCCATAAAAATTATCAAATCCCATTTCTTTTACAGATGTTATTCCATGGCTGTTTAACATAGACATATATGCCTTAAACTGTGGAATAATAAAATCTCTATCATTCAGATAAATTTTCATAATTTTATAAATTGCCTCTGAACTTCCGCATGTATCTGGTGTAAACCCAAACACTTCTTCTGCAACTTTGTTCATAGCACAATACCCATGTCCGGCAGTAAATAAAATAACCGGTCTTTTAACCTGTTCCAATTCACCTCCCTTATTTATTTTTTCTGCCAGCTCCGGTTGTAAATGATTTCCAAATAGAACGACCGTCTCCGGATTCATTTCCAGATTTTCTGATAACCGTTCAACTATTTGTTTCAGATTAACTGCTTCTGATAAATCCACACCAAGATAATCCACTACATATCCTGTGAAAAATGTATGGGTATCACCAAATCCCGGGCAAATGGTTCCCTCTCCATAGTCCACAACTTCAGTAGATTCACCCACCAGTTCATTTGGGATATCTCCACATCCGACTTCAAGAATCTGTTTTCCTTTTATTGCCACATATCCTGGATATGCCTCTTCTGAAACAGAATCAAAAATACAGGTTGATTGAAATATCTTGTCTGCTTCTTTTTGCATTTTTCCACCTCCTTTTGTTAAATTGATTATACCATCATATAACGTTATATTACAATATTGTTTCTTTTTCTCAAATCACTTTCAGCATTCTCAACATTTTATTATCTATTTTTTATACTTTCCCTTTACTTTTTATTACTTTTTATACAATTTTTCACATAATCTTTTCAATATAATGTTTTTTAAATTCATATTGTCATGCAAAACATTATATGTTATTATAACGTTTGTGAGGTGATATTATTATGAAATTGAACACAACCAGTGATATACCACTGTTTGAACAGTTAAAAAATGATTTACTCGAACAAATAAAAAAAGGAATTTATATTTCCGGTCAGCAAATCCCGACAGAAACTGAATTGTCTGAACTATATCATGTGAGCCGTATTACCATAAGGCGTGCAATTACTGAATTATGTAATGAAGGGGTCTTAATTAAGAAACAGGGAAAAGGAACCTTTGTAAAAGAGCGGAAAATTTTTCGTAAACTGGAACATACTCTCAGCTTTTCTGATGCATGCAAAACCAATCAAATGGAAGCTTCTACTATTGTAACAAAACGCGAAGTCATACCTTACGAACAATATCATTTGGATAATGCCAAACTTTTTGAGGGTGATTCTATTGTTTATATCCAGCGTATCCGATATGCCGATGCCACACCTATTATGATTGAAAACAATTATTATCCCTGCCATAAATTTTCATTTTTGCTGACGGAACCTTTAGACGGCTCTCTATATCAGCTTTTTCGTGAGAATTATGATATCTGCATTGGTTGTTCACAAAATTCTTATATTGATGCTGTAAAAGCTTCTACGGAACAAGCCAATCTTCTTCATATTTCACCTGGTGACCCACTGTTTCTTTTTCATACAGAAATGTATGATATCCACAATGAACTTATCCATATAGGATATGAATATATCTGCGGCAGTAAATATCGTTTCTGCTATGACAATTCATAACCTATAGAACCAGTTTCTTCTTACGGAAGTCTATCAACTCGAAAAAATGCTCTGTTTTCTATTTTGAAAACAGAGCATTCTTCTTTTCATCCGAAACAGATATTCTTTTACTTATTTTTCATTGCAACCTGCAATGCCTTGGTAATTGCACTTCCTACCACGAAGCAGGCTGCTGCTTCAACCAGTCCGTTGACACCTACAAAGGCAATGACAAAACGGAATGGATTTAATCCGCCTGCCAGTGACTGTATGTAATCGGAGCTGAAGAAAAAGATTACCAGTGTTGACATGAAGAAAAAGGTATTTAAGATTGGACCTGCCAGGTTGGCAATTAAAATCTTCCAGTTCTTCATTTTTGGGAATTTGGATAATCCCTTATAGATAAGTCCGGTCAACCAGCCCATCAGAATTCTTGATACTACACATACCACGAAGGTTCCGAATGGATTGATGCCAAGAAGTACTGCTCCAAAAGGACTCATTCCAAAGCACTGGATAAAGCTTGTGATTCCAAATACTGCTCCTAATACTGCTCCGCCCAATGGTCCTAAAATAATGGCACCAATTGTAACTGGAACTACAATCAATGTAATTTCCAGACCAAGTGTCTTAATATAACCAAGTGGGGTAAAAGCCAGAATCAGAATGATTGCAACCAACAGAGCCATCTCAACGAGTTTCACTGTTCTGCTACTTCTATTCATAGTCTCTTCCTCTTTTCTGCATCTGTCTGCCGATGCCGCAATATTATTTGTCTGCCACACTGCCAAAACAGTTTCCTGCAAACCTTGTTTAGAATACCACTTTTTTCCACTGTATACAATGTATGTACCCAAAAAAATACCTGCGGTTTAACTACAGGCAACAGACTTTGCAAATTTCCCGTCAGGTGCATAAAAAGGGCATCACACAAATCTTCCGGTTTGCATGACACCCTTTTATCACACATCTCAAATGAGACTCATCCAAGATGAAATATTACATCCGTAAACGGATTATTTTGCAGCCATTTCCTCTTTTAAAGCTTTTGTAAGAGCTGGAACGATCTTGTTTAAGTCTCCTACTAAACCGTAATCTGCAACGTCGAAGATTGGAGCATCTTCGTCTTTGTTGATTGCGATGATGAGATCAGAATCTTCCATACCAGCTACGTGCTGGATTGCTCCGGAAATACCGATTGCAAAGTAAATCTGAGGACGAACTGTCTTTCCTGTCTGACCTACCTGTAAGTCAACTGGAAGCCATCCATTCTCTACAACTGCACGGGAGCAGCTTACTGTTCCACCAAGAACTTCTGCTAAGTCCTCTAACAGTTTGAAGTTTTCTTTAGAACCAACTCCACGGCCTCCGGATACTAAGATCTTAGCGTCCATGATGTTTGCTGTATTCTTAACTTCTTTTACGATATCCATGATTTCAACATATCTGTTGTTTGGTGTAAATCCTGGATTGAACTCGATAACTTCTGCTTTTGCACCTTTGATTGGAGCAATTTTCTGCATAACGCCTGGACGTACAGTAGCCATCTGAGGACGGTTATCCGGACAAGCGATTGTTGCAATGGTATTTCCACCGAATGCAGGACGTGTCATCAGTAACTGATTGTGTTTCTGCTCCTGGTTTCCAACCGGATTGATTGGGAAATCACCAATCTCAAGAACAGTACAGTCAGCTGTCAGACCTGTTGCAACTCTTGCAGATACAGTAGGACCAAGGTCACGACCGATTGCTGTTGCACCAACTAACATAACTTCTGGTTTGAATTCGTTGATTACAGATGCTAATGCATGTGCATATGGCTCTGTTCTGTAGTTCTTCAGTTCCGGATCATCTACTACGATAACTTTATCAGCGCCGTACTCAGCAAGCTGATCTGCAAGACCTTTCACATCAGAACCAATTAATACTGCAGTTACTTCTGTATTTAAATCTTTTGCAAGTTCTTTGCCCTTTCCAAGTAACTCAAAAGCAACACCATTTAATGTGTTGTCTACCTGCTGTGCAAAGACAAATACTCCTTTATACTCTTCTAAACCCATTTTATTCACCACTTTTCCTTATTTTTATTAGATGATATGTTTCTCTTTGAATTTGCCAATTAAGTAAGATACTGCTTCGTCGGTATCGAGAGCAACCTTCTCGCCTGCACCTTTACGAACTTTGTCAGATGCTTTTGCGATTTTGGTCGGTGAACCTTTCAGACCAAGGTTAGAATCATCTACGTCTTTAAGGTCAGCTCTGCCCCATACAGTTACTTCTTTGTCAAATGCATCGAAGATTCCGCCTGGAGTCATGTAACGCGGCTCGTTTAATTCAGATAATGCTGTAACTAAGCAAGGCATTTTTGCTTTTAATACATGATATCCATCTTCAAACTGACGCTCAACGATTACGCTGTCACCTTCTACTTTGATATCCTGTGCATAGGAAATAACCGGAAGTCCAAGATGCTCTGCGATCTGAGGACCAACCTGTGCGGTATCTCCATCGATAGCCTGACGGCCTGTGATAATTAAATCATAGTCAAGGTTTCTTAATGCACCAGCGATTGTAGTAGAAGTAGCCCAGGTATCTGCACCACCTAATACACGGTCTGTTACAAGGATTCCCTTGTCAGCGCCCATTGCCATTGCTTCACGAAGAACTTCATCAGCCTTTGGAAGTCCCATGGTAAGTACAGTAACTTCTGCACCGTACTGATCTTTTAATCTTAATGCTGCTTCCAGACCTGCTTTGTCATCTGGGTTCATGATAGTGAGCATTGCAGCTCTATCCAAAGTACCATCCGGATTAAATTTTACTCCGCCTTTTGTATCTGGTACCTGTTTTACACATACAACTATTTTCACGGTATATTCACTCCTTATATTTTTAATTTGTGTGCGCCATGATTTTTCGTTTAAAATCCTTTTGCGCCGATCTGTCAGAAACTATTTTAATAATGCGCCAGAAATAACCATTCTCTGAACTTCGCTTGTTCCTTCGTAGATCTCTGTAATCTTAGCATCACGCATCATACGCTCTACATCGTATTCTCTGATGTATCCGTATCCACCGAATAACTGAACTACTTCTGTAGTAACTGCCATTGCGGTTTCTGCTGCGAATAATTTTGCTTTTGCTGCTTCTACAGAATATACCTTCTGTGTTGCTTTAGCCATAGCAGCTTTGTAAACCAGCATCTGAGCTGCTTCAATTCTGGTTGCCATATCAGCAAGCTTGAACTGGGTATTCTGCTGCTGAGCGATAGAACGACCAAACTGTTTTCTTTCTTTGGTGTATGCAACTGCTCTGTCTAATGCACCTTCTGCAATACCAAGTGCCTGAGCTGCAATACCGATACGTCCGCCATCCAGAGTATGCATAGCGATTGGGAATCCTTTTCCTTCCGGTCCTAACAGATTTTCCTTTGGAATTCTGCAGTCTTCGAAGATTAACTCGTATGTAGATGATCCACGGATACCCATTTTCTTTTCTTTTGTTCCGAAGGAGAATCCAGGAGCTCCCTTGTCCACGATGAATGCAGAGAAGTTCTTCTTCTTTCTTCCTCTCTTATCTTCGGTAACACTTGTGATTGCGATTACGATATAAACGTCTGCAACTTTACCGTTTGTAATAAAGCATTTAGATCCGTTTAATACCCACTCATCACCATCTAATACAGCCTTGGTCTGTGCTCCCTGGGCATCTGTACCAGCACCAGGCTCTGTTAATGCGAATGCACCAAGCTTCTCACCTGTTGCAAGTGGTTTTACATATTTCTGTTTCTGCTCTTCTGTACCGTAAGTCATAATTGGGTCGATACAAAGAGAAGTATGTGCAGATACGATAACACCTGTTGTACCACAAACTTTAGATAACTCTTCTACACACATAACATAGGTTAATGGGTCACATCCCTGTCCGCCGTACTCCTTTGGTACCGGAATTCCCATGAAACCAAATTTTGCCATTTTATCAACTGTTCCCTGTGGGAATACTTCTGTCTCATCAACTTCCTGAGCCAGAGGTTTTACTTCGTTTTCTGCGAAATCTCTGAACAGAGTTCTCGCCATTTCATGTTTCTTATCTAAACTGAAATCCATGTTCTGAAATCCTCCATAAATTTTATTTTACTGAGCGTCAACCGGGGTCTTTGTACGGTCAGCGTTGTATACATAGAATCCTTTTCCGCTCTTAGCGCCGAGGTTACCACCACGAACCATTTTACGGATTAATGGACATGCACGATATTTGCTGTCGCCTGTCTCGTTGTAAAGTACATCCATGATTGCAAGGCAGATGTCAAGACCAATGAAGTCACCTAACTCAAGAGGTCCCATTGGATGATTTGCGCCAAGCTTCATAGCTGCGTCGATACCTGCGATATCAGATACACCTTCCATTTTGATAAATGCAGCTTCGTTAATCATTGGGATTAAGATACGGTTTACTACGAAACCTGCAGCTTCATTTACCTGTACCGGAGTTTTTCCGATTTCTACAGAGATTTTCTTAATAGCTTCTACTGTTTCAGCAGGAGTATTTACACCAGCGATAACTTCGATTAATTTCATTCTGTCTGCCGGGTTGAAGAAATGCATACCTACCATTGGACGGGTAAGACCATTTCCGATTTCTGTAATAGAAAGACTGGATGTATTAGAAGCAAAGATACATTCTGGTTTAGCAATCTTATCAAGTTCCTGGAATGTTGTCTTCTTAACGCCCATATCTTCGAATGCTGCTTCTACGATTAAATCGCAGTCTGCGCAAAGATTCTCTTTTAAACCTGGTGTGATTTTAGCAAGGATTCCGTCAACAGTTTCCTGTGTCATTTTTCCTTTTTCTACCAGTCTTGCATATCCTTTTGCGATTTTCTCTTTTCCGCCATCAGCCCATTCCTGCTTGATGTCGCAAAGAGCTACTTCATATCCTTCTACCTGAGCAAATGCTTTTGCAATGCCCTGTCCCATGGTACCTGCACCAATAACGCCAACTTTCATGTTAGTCCTCCTTAAAAATTTATGTATTATATTTACCCGAAAACGAAAGCCTTCTGGGTTATAACTTGCAACGCAAGACCCGAGAAGCGTTTTTCACTTCCCGGGTATATTTACTTATTCAGAAAGAGTGAATTAGTCTCTCTCAACGATTGTTGAGCAACCCATTCCACCACCGATACACAGAGTAGCAAGACCTTTCTTAGCGTCTCTCTTCTGCATCTCATGAAGCAATGTAACTAAGATACGGCATCCAGATGCTCCAACAGGATGTCCAAGTGCGATTGCACCACCGTTTACGTTTACCTTAGACATATCAAATCCAAGATCTCTTGCAACTGCGATTGACTGAGCAGCGAATGCTTCGTTTGCCTCGATTAAGTCGAAATCATCGATAGACATTCCGGTTCTTGCAAGAACTTTCTTTGTAGAAGCAACAGGTCCAACACCCATGATTTCCGGCTCAACTCCGCCAAGTGCTCCTGCAACCCATGTAGCCATTGGTTTAACACCAAGCTCTTTTGCTTTTTCTTCGCTCATAACAACGATTGCTGCTGCGCCATCGTTGATACCGGAAGCGTTACCTGCAGTAACAAGTCCGCCCTCTTTACCAGAGCAGCATCTTAATTTGCTTAATGACTCAGCAGTTGTGCCTGGACGTGGTCCCTCATCTTTGTCAAACATAACAGTTTCTTTCTTAACCTTAACAGGTACAGGAACGATTTCGTCTTTGAATCTGCCTTCAGCAATTGCTTTTTCACATTTCTGCTGGCTGTTTGCTGAGAACTCGTCTAACTCTTCACGGGTAATTCCGTATTTGTCACATACGTTCTCTGCTGTAATCATCATATGATAATGATTAAATGCGTCTGTTAATGCATCATTTACCATGGTATCGATAATTGTTGCATTGTTCATACGATATCCAAAACGAGCTTTTGTCATAGCGTAAGGTGCCATAGACATGTTCTCCATACCACCTGCAACAACGATGTCTGCCTGACCAGCCATAATCATGTTTGCAGCTTCGTTTACACATTTCAAACCAGAACCACAAACTACGTTTAATGTAAATGCAGGAACCTCGATTGGTAAACCTGCTTTGATAGAAGCCTGACGTGCAACGTTCTGTCCCTGTGCTGCCTGGATTACACATCCCATCATTACTTCATCAACCTGTTCTGGTTTAACACCAGCTCTGTTTAATGCTTCTTTGATTACGATTGCGCCTAAATCTGCGGCTGGAGTATTGCTTAAAGCTCCTCCCATTTTACCGATTGCGGTACGACATGCGCCTGCTAAAACTACTTTCTGTGCCATTTTCTCGTCTCCTTCTGAATTAAATTTGCCTTTTACTATTGTTATTTTTTTAACAATCTTTTGTAAAAAAAATAAAAGAAAGCCTTTCCGGCTCTTTCCCGACAATCTGATGTTATCATAGAAAGGGGATTTTTGCAAGTGAAACTTGCTTTATTGAGCCGGATTTTCAGCTTTCCTTAATAAAATACATGGTTTCCGATTACAGTTCCATTAATCAGTCCGTTGTTTCTGCGGAAATATAAGCAGTTTAAGGTTCTTGTGCCTGCTAATACTTCTGTGGCAGCCTGCACACAGGACGCATCTGCTCCGGATGAAAGCACTACTGCGAAACGACCGCTGGCTACCGGTGAGAACTGCCCGCTCTGATAGATGACACCTACCACGGTATCCGGGAAATAACTGCTGTCCACACGGTTCATGACCACGCTTCCAACGGCAAGCTTCCCTTCATAGCTTTCGTCGCCTGCTTCGCACTGGATCAGTGCTGCCAGCATGGCAACATCACTGGCATTCACTGTCCCGCCACCGGAAGTGCCGTTGTCCGAAGTTCCGCCACCGGAAGCATCGCTTCCTGTAGTAGTATCCCCGGTGGATGTCCCATCCGGATTTGCATTATTATCTGAAGCAGCTGGCTGCTGACTGTTAATAAGTTCCTCTTCCTGACGCTTAATCTCCTCCTGACGGGCAGCATCTTCTTTCGCCTTCTGTGTCTCTAATTCTTCCTCATAGGCTTTCTGTCTTGCGATTTCCGCATCTGTGTCTGCTATTTCCGTCTCTGCATCTGCTACATCCGACTTTGCTGCGCTTATTTTTTCCTGCTGGGCTGCCACCAGACTGTCTGCCTTACTCTTCTGCTCCTGCTTCGTCTGTTCTGCCGCCAGCAGTTCTTCTTTTGCCGTCTCTAAATCTTCCTTCTGCTGTTTTAATTCAGCCAGTGTATCCTGATAATCAGAAAGCTCCTGCCTATCATAATCATAAATGGATTTGGCATATTCCATCCGGTTTAAAAAATCCGAAAAAGAGCTTGCTCCAAGCAGCAGCTCCAGGTAAGACTGATTGCCATTTTCGTACATATATTGTACTCTTTTCTTCATGGCTTCGTACTGGCTCTCAGAACGTGTTGTCAGCTCTGCAATCCGGCTTTCTGCTGCTTCAATCTCCACATTTTTCGCCGCAATTTCATCCTGGGTATCCGCCAGTTCGTTGCTGATTTCCTGCAATCCATTATTTAATTCCGTCAGTTCATCGGAAAGATTTATCTGATATTCTTTCAAGGAATCAAGCTGTGACTGCTGTTCCTCTCTCTGACGTTCCAGCTCTTCCACGCTGCTTCCGGTGTCCTCAGATGCCAGATCCACCCTTTCCTTGGTGCCTGTGTCTGCCTGCACCGTCATCTGTATCATCAGAAACAGTATCAGCAATGCAGAAAACATACGTCGTTTACTGTTTTTCTTCATATCTTTATCCTCTTTTATGGATTTATCACGCCTCTTGTTTTCTTTCTTTATTATAGACGGCATTCTTATGAAAATGCAACGAAAAACTACACTTCTTTTTCAATCCCAAGATTGTTTTTCCTCTCTGCTTGTGCTATATTTGAACTAGGAATTTTAACGGAGAAAAACATATTTTGTAAGGAGGTAACCGCTATGCTATTTATACGGACAGATGACTTAAAACCCGGCATGCGTCTTGCTAAACCTATCTATAATAAATTGGGCGTCATGCTTTATGACCGCGACACCAGACTGACCCGGCAGGGTATCGAAAGTATCCGGAATTTCGAGCTGATTGGTATTTATATTCTGGAGCCTGCTGAACCGGTTCCGCCATTATCCGACGAGGATATTGCTTTCGAACAGTTCCAGACCATTTCCATGTTCCAGCTTCGCGACTGCATGGATATGATTCGTAAAGGCAGACAGCCGGACAAGCTTCCAACGCTGGTCTCTTCGATTCTGTCCCAGTATGGCCGTCTTGACCACAAGCTGAACTTTGCGCAGAATTTAAGAAGCTCTGCGGATTATGTATACAAGCATTCCATCAGCGTTGCTATTCTGGTCGCCATGCTGACTCACCAGTTAAATATGCCGGATGATTTTCAGCAGACCTGTGTAACGGCTGCTCTGCTCTATGATTTTGGCTGGCTTTTAGTTCCGACCGAGCTTGCTGAAAAAACGGATCCTTTAACAGAAGAAGACGAAAAGAAAATCCTTGCCTGCCGTATCAAGAGCTTAGATTATCTGAATCCGCAGACTCACAGTATAAAGTTATCACCGGATGCTTTAAGAATCATTACCCAGTTTATTACACTCTCCGCTCCGGAAGAGGCTGCTGAGCCATCCAAGATTTTCCGCAGCAGCGGCACAAAACTTTTACAGGTTGCAGATGCCTTTGACCGGATGACCGCCATGAGCCTAACCAATGAGCCGATTTCCGAAATCGTTGCCATGAAATATTTGCAGGAGTTTCCGGAAAAATATGATACAAAGATTGTCCGTGCACTTTCTCTTTGCATCCACATTCTTCCGAGAGGTGCCTGTGTAGATTTATCCAATGGCGAAAAGGCGATGATTCTTGAAGATAACCCGGAGGATTATTCCAAACCTCTTATCTTACAGTTTACTAATAATGAAATCTTTGATTTGCGTGACCCGCACATCTATGACATTATCCAGATTCAGGATATCATGAAGACCATGGATAACCGGATTGCCATTGATGAAAATACTTTAAAGCATTTTACCTCAGACAAATATATCAAAGATGTAGCCGACCGGTTCCGCAAGCGCCAGAATCAGGCTGCCGCAGCAGCCGCTGCCGAGCCGGCACCAAAGAAAAAGGCTGCAAGAAAGAAGCTGGTGTAGGATTCGACAATACAAAAAGGCCCATGTATGTTCAATCTAAAATATTGAACATACATGGTTTTCTTTTAACCACATATCCAATAACCAGATAATACTAATGCTCCAAAATTTTAATGCCACATTCCACTTACCTCTTCCCCCCTCTATCATTCACTACTACGCTTTTATTAATAAGTCCTCTCCTTTTTCTGTACTCTCTTGGTGTAATCTTATATCTATCCTTAAAAACACGGTTAAAAGTTCTTTGACTTTCAAACCCACAATCAAGGCATATATTTGTAATGGAATCCATTGTGTTTTCCAGCGCAGTAACTGCATAATTTAACCGGACTCCATTCACATATTTACTAAAATTACAGTGAAAGGTTTTTGCAAACATTCTTGATAACACATATCTGCTTACGCACAAATCGTATGCCATTTTTTCAAGACTGATTTTCTCTCTAAAATTTTTAGCTACATATTCTACCGCATTATAAATGAGGTCATCACTCCCTACTGTGCTTTTATCAACCATTGGCATTTCTGTGAAAACATGGGCAAGAATCATCTGTACATAAGCCTGTATCAGCATGGGATTCCCCTCTGTTATTCCTGCCAGATATTTTATGGCATTTACTACATCAGGATGCACTTGCTCTTTTTTTACAACCGGATTCTTCGGGCTGTATATCTGCAACTCCTTGTAATAGGATGGAAACAGCGTTGGATCAAGATACAAGTATATTACCTTATTTTCTTTTTTCCCAAACACCTGATAATGATGTATTACATTCGGGAACACGATTGCAAAATCGCCCTCATCCATATGATACAATTCTTGTCCAACTCCAAGCTCAATATCCCCATCCGTTACATACACTACCTCTATTGCTTCATGTAAATGTGGTGGAAAATGCACTGTTTTTTTCCACTCTGCCACTATTCCATCTATTCTGTTCTCATATACCAATAACACTCGCAAGCAACTCCTCAAACAAACTTAGCGGATAATGAAGGAATAGTGAATGTCTTTTTCTGCACTAATCCGATAATCATCTTCCACATCACTTCCCCAGCTATCAATTCCACCGACTCCTCTTACTGCACCATAGACACAAAGGACTGTTCTTCTTGCTGGTGGCAGTTCCTCATGGTGTGTTGCGTTTTCAACCTCTGATGCCGTATAAGGCAGACACGAAAAAGCAAATGTCTTGTCGTTTTTCTCTATTCGTAATGTCTGTGGTGAACTATCCGTTCTGCTATTATTCAGACTTGTATGTCTTGTAATCTCCAACCACTCTGTATCCATTCTCATACCACATTCCTGTGGAACCAGATATGGTGTCAGGCTCAAATCTGATACCTCATAAATTCCTTTTTCTGCCCCTGCCTTTCTGTCCGGATAGGTTTCCCCCGATAATCCCTTGTACATATATTTATCTGCAAGTGTCGGCATAATAAACCTCATTCCGAATACCGGAAGTTCCGGCAGTCCCTTTACTCCTGTGTAATCCACATCCACCTTGATATTTCCAGTTACATCAATGGTATAAGATACAATGACTGTTGTGGCTGGATTGCTGACAGTCTCATAGGTATATTTCACAATTATTTCCCCAGCAGCTACATCACCGCCATAGCTGTTATTGTCCGGAGCATACTGCTTTTGCAGTTCACCGTCCATAATAACTTCCGTTTTTTTACAGTCAATGAACATATCCGATGCGAGCCAGCTTCCACTTTTAATATGAAACCTGCTGCCTCTGTCATTATCTGTTAATGCTCTCCAAAAAGTAGGTCTTGGACAACGATACAACCATTCATAACCGTTTTTTACTACAGACTCCAGACCGCCCTGTGAATAAGAGAATATATAGTCAAACCCTTCTCCATGTACTCCAAGTGTATAATCTCCATATACAACTCTCAATTTATTCTTATCTGTATAAGCCATAGTAATACCTCACTTCCTGCATAGCTGGTTTTTCCTTACGGTCTGCAAATACAATTCCATTTCCTGAAAACTCATAATCAGAAGGCTTATCATCAAAGTCTCCGCCATAACGCAAAACTTCTTTTCCTGTCACTTCATCTTTCACGAGAAGTGCCTGATCAATGAAATCCCAGATAAATCCACCGTGGTACATCTCATACTTATCTATTAACTTCATATAAGTACCAAGTCCTCCCATCGAATTACCCATATCATGCATATACTCACACAAAAGATAAGGTTTCTTTGGATTATTATTTAAATATTCCTCCACTTCATAAGGCTTTGCATACATTCTGCTCTCTACATCTGATATGGTTTCCTCATAATTACGGTCATAGAAAGAACTTTCATAATGAACAAATCTGCCATCCTGCTTTTCCTTGAAGTAAGTATTCATTGCTTCTATGTCATCACCCGCATAAGATTCATTTCCTAAAGACCAGAAAAGAATTGCTGTGTGGTTTTTAAAAGTTTCAAAATTACTCCTAGCCCTGTCAACAACAGCCGCCCGCCATTGTGGAATAGAACAAGGTATGCTGCACGATGGTTCAATCGTACCAAGTTTCTGGAATGTTCCATGACTTTCCATATTCGTTTCTGCCATTACATAAATGCCTGCTTTATCACACAGGTAATACCACGGTATCTGATCCGGATAATGGCAGGTGCGTACTGCATTGATATTATTTCTAATCATACAATCAATGTCTGCTGTCATTTCATCCATACTGATGCTTCTTCCCGTCTTTGCACTCCACTCATGACGGTTTACTCCGGTAATGACAAGACGTTTACCATTTAAATAGATTACCTTGTCAATCATTTCCAGTCTTCTGAAACCTATGTCATATGGAATTATCTCTAATATTTCTCCATCTTCGCCTCTAAGCTCTACATATGCGTGATACAGATATGGGCAGTGATTATCCCATGCCTTAACACTTCCAACCTCAGTATCCATCACTCCTACAAGACTTCCATCTTTTTCCTCTAAGGTGATATTATCCTCTGCCACCTGATTATTCTCCCGGTCTTTTAACACAAAATGGGCAGCTACTTTTTTTCCTTCTGGAGCAGTTACTTTTATCTTTACCGATACCCTGCCGCTTGCATTATCCTTGTTTAGTGTCGGTTGAAACCATACATCTTCCAAATGCACCTCTGGCACTGCTTTTAAAGTTACATTTCTGAAAATTCCAAAAAAACGGAAAAAATCCTGATCCTCCAAAAATGCTGCTGTACTCATTTTGTGAACCTGAACTGCCAGCACATTTCCTTTTTCTCTGATAAATGGTGTCAGATCAAATTCTGACGGTGTAAAACTATCCTCTGCATATCCTACAAACTGACCATTCAGCCACAGATACATCGCTTCTTCCACACCTTCAAAACAAATACGGATTTTCTTTTTACGCATTTGCTCACTCAGATCAAATCGTTTGATATAAGAGCCGACCGGATTATACTCTGCCTCAGAAAACATTCCTGCCTCGTCCCCGGTACTCCCCATACTATACGCACCCCTGTGATATTCTTTTCCCTCCCACTGATACATCGTATTGATATAGCGTATTTTGTCATAACCTGCCAGCTCAATATGTCCAGGAACCATAATCTTATCAAATGAAGATGCATCAAAATTTTCCTCATAGAAATTTTCCGGTCGGTCCATTACATTTTTACTAAAAGCAAACTCCCATTGTCCATTCAATGATTGTGTCAACGGATTATCTGATTTTTCCATATCTGTATAATCCATATAGTAACAATGGTCACTATGTGCGTCCAACTGGTTTACACGAAACACTTCCGGATTGTCTAACCACTTCATATCAGCGTTCATAATAATCCTCCTCATATCTTTTCTTATTTTCTTTTTCTATATAACCCCTAAAGCAAATTTCGAGAGGCTATTTTCTTTACTGATTCAGCATATTTTCTTTTAATTTCATATTTGCCCGTTCTACATTAAGGAATGAAAGAATGACTGCAATAACTATGTCAAATATAAATGGAAGCCACAGATACATAAAATACATCATATTGATACAACTATCCGGCTGAACCGCATTGTCAAGATTAATATATCCGCTTATATCAAGCAGCCAGCCTGAAAGTGCAACACCAATACCTCCACCGAGCTTTACACCTAACGAAGTACAGGAGAACATGGAACCATCAATCCGCTTTCCGCTCTTTAAATAAGTATATTCTGAACATTGTGCAATTACTGCACTCATATCTCCCTGCCAAGGTCCTTCTCCGAAGGATGTAAGAACTGTAAATAACAGCATTAATGGAACACTACCCAGATAACCTGCCACTGCAACCATCAAACGGCATACTGTAGCAAACATATAACTATACTTATTTAACTTATACATTCCTTTCATTTTTGAAACCAGTACAGGTGTAACAGCAAGTGCAATAATCAAAGGAATGTTATTTGCCCATGAAAATATACCGAACAAATTCTTATTCAGTAATACATATGTCATAAAAAAGATTCCTACATTCACCATAGCTGCACGAAGCTGCTGAAGAATATAGATTACGCAAATCATTGAAAAATATTTATTGCTAAAGAGAAGTTTTATTGTCTTCTTAAAAGAAAGTTTGTCATCTTCCTCTCCTGCTACTCTGTCATCTTTTAATTCTTCGTCCGGCAGTTCTTTTACTGAAAATACAGCAAGTGTATTGGTAATAATACCTATAATACAGTAAATAGCTGCGATAGTTCTCCATGCGGCCGCACCACCACCAAACATTTCTACTGCGCCAACAGTAGCAGACTGGATGACCAGATTTGTACCAAATGAGAACATGAAACGGAAAGAACCCATCTGAACACGCTCTTTACTATTTTTTGTTACCAGTGATGTCAACGCTGCATACGCAATATTATTAGCAGTATAAAACACAGCATTAAGTAATGTATATGCTATAAAAAACCATGCATACTGTGCTGTTTTTCCAAGACTGGTTGGAATTGCAAATACACCAAACAGTGTAACAGCACAGCCAAAGAATCCATAGAACATCCACGGTCTTGCTTTTCCCATCCTACTCTTTGTACGGTCAATCATTGTACCGAAAAATATATCCGTAACTCCATCAAATAATTTTGATACTGCTATCAATGTGCCTACTATGCCCGAATTTAACCCAACTGTATTTGTCAGATAAATCATGACAAATGATGATAAAAAAGCATATACTACATTTCCTGCAATATCTCCCGTTCCGTAACCTACTTTGTTATACCATTTCAGGTATGTTTTTTCTTCCATGAGAATTTCTCCTTCCACAAGTACTTTTCCTTTTGCTTTGTTTTGCCCCACAGCTTTATTATGGTTAGTATATAAAAAATAAGTACAAAATGGCATATCATAAATTGGACAAAATATGCACAAAATGATAAAATTAATGAACATAAGGATTATATTGGACAGATTTTTAGCCATTTTTGACATACACTTTTTATATTTCAATACAAGGAGGCACACATGTACACAAATAATGCATATCTCAACCACTCAACGATGGATAGAAAAGATAAATCCCAGCCGCTTATTGTAACTATGTGTGGAACATATAAGTTATACACGCATCCTAAGCTACCTACCTGGAGGCCTCGTGGCAGACTCGATTTTCAGTTGATTTATATTGCTGCCGGAAAAGCGCATTTCCACTTTGGCCGCAATAGTGAAGATGAAACTATTGTTCATGCCGGACATATGATTTTATATCGTCCAAAGGAGCCTCAAAAATATGAATATTATGCAGAAGATCAAACTGAAGTCTACTGGGTTCATTTTACAGGCAGTGATGTAACAAATATATTACGCTCTTATGGATTGACCGATGACAAAAGGGTATTTTACTGTGGTTCTGGTCCCTCCTATCAAAATCTTTTTCGTACAATGATAAATGAATTGCAGATGTGTAAGGATAGTTATCAGGAAATGCTTGAAATGTATTTAAGACAGATATTTATAAAACTGCAACGACACTTTAATAACAGCATAAGGATAGATAATTCCCGTGCTGCTGAAACTATTGACATGGCTATTGCCTATTTTAATGAACATTATAGCGAATCAATCAGTATTGAAGAATACGCCAAAAAAATTCATGTAAGCACAAGCTGGTTTATACGCAACTTCAAACTTTATGTCGGCTCTACACCCATGCATTTCATTTTGCAAAAACGCATTTGTAATGCAGAAGCCCTGCTCTTGAATACGGAATATAACATAAATGAAATTGCACAAATTGTTGGTTATGATAATGCTTTATATTTCAGCCGCATATTCAAAAAAATAAAAGGCATATCTCCCTCAGAATATCGTAAAAATATATAAAAAAGAGACCGTTTCAAGTTTTGTGTAAACGTTAAAAACTGATATAAGATTTGTGAATAGTTACAAATGGGCAGAGCCGCTTTTTCAGGTTCTGCCCATATCTGCATTATACAGAAGTTTTTAGGCATGTCAATAAGACCTGCCTAAAACAAGCTGTTTTTTACAGGTTTCGTCCGGTCAGACGTTCTTCAAAATAGATTTCCAG
>NZ_JAOQKI010000018.1:0-52545 GCF_025567465.1 Roseburia amylophila | reverse complement strand
TAATTATACCAAAAAAACGCTCAGACCTCACGGTCTGGGCGATTTTTTTCTAGGGGAGTTTTTTTACAGCCCCTTTTCTACATTTTTCTATTTATGCAATTTCATTCACTTCTCACTACCCTTCTATCTGACGCAGCACCTTGCGGAACTGGAAATAGAACAGTACAGACGTAAAGCTTACCGCCAGCACATCCGCTACCGGCTCTGCCATATAAACTGCCATTGCCTGATTGCCGGTAAAAATGTGTGGCATAATATAAATAAGTGGCAGTAATAATACGAATTTACGCATCACCGCTACAATAATGGAAGATACTGCTTTTCCCAGTGATGTAAATGCCATCTGACACGCCATCTGGATTCCGAATATCAGAATTGCCATAAGATAAATCCGAAGTGCATTTCCCGTATATGCAATCAGTGCCGCATCTGAGGTAAACATGGCTGCAAATGCTCTTGGAAATGCCATCACCAGTACCCACAAAGCAAAGGAAAATCCTACATCAATTTTCAGTAATAAGAAATAGGCTTCTTTTACCCTGTCTGCTCTTTTGGCTCCATAATTATAGCTGATAATCGGCTGCGCTCCCTGACCCAATCCCTGTAACGGAAGTAGTGCAAACTGCATGACACTGGTTAATATGGTCATGGCTCCTACTGCCATATCTCCGCCATATCGTAATAACGAAGAATTAAAGCAGACTGAAATCACGCTCTCGCTTGCCTGCATAATAAACATTGCTGTTCCAAGTGCAATACTCGGCCAAATAATATTTGCCTGCAATATCATATTTTTTCCTTTCAAGCGAAGATGCGTTTTCTTTCCACATAAAAAAGCCAGCACCCAGATACAGGAACATGCCTGGGAAAGAACTGTTGCCAGTGCTGCTCCTTTTACACCCATGCCAAAGCCAAAGATAAATACCGGATCCAGTGCAATATTAATCACTGCACCAATCAGTACCGACAGCATACCGGTTCTGGCAAATCCCTGCGCCGTAATAAATGCATTCATCCCCAGAGTCAACTGCACAAAAATCGTTCCTATGGCATAAATATTCATATAATCAGTAGCAAAAGAAATTGTATTTTCGCTGGCTCCAAATGCCAGAAGAAAACCTCTGTTTCCCGCCAGCAGAAATGCAGTCAGTATCAGTGATACAATAATCTGGGTGCAAAAACAGTTCCCCAGCGTTTTTTCCGCCTTGTCCTTCTCTCCCTTTCCCATAAATATGGTTGCCCGTGGTGCACCACCATTACTAATCAGTGCTGCAAACGCAGATACTACCATAATCAGCGGCATGCATACACCGACTCCGGTCAGTGCCATTGCACCATCCCCCGGAATATGGCCGATATACATACGGTCTACTATGTTATACATCATATTAATCAACTGGGCTGCAACGGTAGGCAATGCCAGCTTTAATAACAGCTTTCCTACCGGTTCTGTTTCTAAAAATGTTCTGTCATTGGTCTGTTCCATGTGATTCTCCTTACCTTCTATTCGCGTAACTATGGGAAACACGCTTTGCAATTTCCTCGCTACTCGCGTAAAAAAAGAACCGACCAGTAGTCGATTCTTTTCCAAAATATTAATGCCGGCAGCGGGACTTGAACCCGCACGTGGTTGCCCACAACAGATTTTGAGTCTGCCTCGTCTGCCATTCCGACACGCCGGCATTTATTCGGTTCAGTCGAACCGAACAAATGAAAGTTTATCATATTTTCTAATAGATTGCAAGTTTATTTTTCCGGGTCTTTCATATTTTTCAAAATGTCAAAGCAGTCAAATGTTGCAAAATAATCCTTCGGTGTCTCTGCACGACGGATAAGCTGTACGGAGCCATCTTCCTTCAAAAGTAACTCAGCGGATTTTAATTTACCATTGTAGTTATAACCCATGGAATAACCATGTGCTCCGGTATCATGAATTACCAGATAATCGCCCATGTCAATCTTCGGTAACATACGGTCTACGGCAAATTTATCGTTGTTCTCACAAAGAGAACCGGTTACATCATATTTGTGGTCGCATACGCTGTTGTCCTTGCCCAGCACGGTAATGTGATGATATGCACCATACATTGCAGGACGCATCAGGTTTACTGCACATGCATCCACACCAATGTATTCCTTGTGTGTATGTTTCTCATGAATTGCCTGCGTCACAAGGCATCCATAAGGTGCTAACATAAAACGGCCCATCTCAGTATAGATAGCTACATCACCCATACCTGCCGGAACTAAAATTTCATCATAAACCTTGTGTACGCCTTCGCCGATAACACGGATGTCGTTTGGTTCCTGGTCTGGTGTATAGTTCACACCAACTCCACCGGAAAGGTTGATAAAGCTGATATGGCAGCCTACTTCTTCTTTTAATTTAACAGCTACTTCAAAAAGCTGTTTTGCAAGCATCGGATAATACTCGTTGGTTACGGTATTACTTGCTAAGAATGCATGAATACCAAAATTCTTTGCACCTTTTTCTTTTAAAATCTTAAAGCCTTCAAATAACTGCTCTGTTGTAAATCCGTATTTTGCATCTCCCGGGTTATCCATGATACCGTTGCTCATTTTGAACACTCCGCCCGGATTATATCTGCAGCTGATGGTCTCTGGAATCTTACCGATTGTCTTCTCTAAGAAGTCGATATGGGTAAAGTCATCCAGATTGATGATTGCGCCAATCTTGTCTGCAAATTTATATTCATATGCAGGGGTATCATTGGAAGAAAACATAATATGCTTTCCGTCAAATCCCTGGGAATCAGCTAACATCAGCTCTGTCTGGGATGCACAGTCGCAGCCGCAGTCATACTCTTTTAAAATATTTAAGATAAATGGGTTCGGAGTTGCTTTTACTGCAAAATACTCACGGAATCCCGGATTCCATGCAAATGCTTCTTTTACTGCCTTTGCATTTTCACGGATGCCTTTTTCATCATAAAGGTGAAACGGGGTTGGATATGTCTTTACAATTTCTTCAATCTGTTCTTTTGTCACAAATGGTTCTTTCTTCATAATAGTTAGTCTCCTTCACGCCTCAGCTAAGTAGTATTCTAAAATTCCCACTGTGACTTGTCAACCCGTCAAAGTAATTTTTATGCATTTTCTGTGTTGCGCGGAAAGGTCAGCGTTACCTTAAAGAAATCTCCATCCACTAACAGGTGGAAGCTTCCATGCATAAGCTCCGTCAGGCTCTGGGCAATGGATAATCCAAGACCGCTGCCTTCCGTATTTCTGGAGCTGTCTCCCCGGACAAAGCGTTCCTGCAGTTCTTCTCCCGTCATATGCAAAGGACTCTTGGAAATATTTCGAAACACGATGGAAACATTTCTCTCATCCT
Organism: Roseburia amylophila; assembly: GCF_025567465.1. Lineage (NCBI taxonomy): Bacteria > Bacillati > Bacillota > Clostridia > Lachnospirales > Lachnospiraceae > Roseburia > Roseburia amylophila. Next base: position 49,193 of record NZ_JAOQKI010000018.1, on the reverse strand, counting down.
GTTCTAAGTCAAGATAAACTCTGGTTCCCGGCTGTGCATATTTATAAATATTATTCAACAGATTATCAAAAACTCTCCACAGATGTCTTCCATCTGCCAGAACAGAAAGTTCTTCTTCGGGATGATGAATCACAAGCTCTAAATTCTTTGCCTGCAGCCGTTCCTCATATTCGCCCGCTGCCTGTGTCAACAATACCTCCGGCACACATTTTTCCCAGTTGACTTTTAACACACCGGAGGATGCCTTGGATGCTTCAATTAAATCTTCAATTAATTTCTTTAACCGGGCAGACTGTCGTGTCAGCACTTCCAAGTATTCCTGCACCTTCGGATTTTCCACATCCTCTTTGGTCAGCAAATCCACATAATTAATAATAGAAGTAAGCGGTGTTTTAATGTCATGGGATACATTGGTGATAAGCTCTGTTTTAAAATGCTCGCTCTTCATCCGCTCATCCAGTGCTGTCTGCATTCCGCTTCCAATCTGATTCAGATGCTCTGCATAATTTTTAAATTCTCCACGCATATGGCTGGTGTCCATCTGATAATCATAGTCACCCTCTGCAATCTTCTCACCACCCTGCTTCAACTGATTGAGATTTGCCAGTATGATGCAGAATATCAGGAAAAGTGCTGCCTTTTCTACCAGAAATACCAGGAAAATCCACTCCCAGTTGTAACTGTCTTCCAGCATCAGAACACCGATAAATTCTATGAAAGTAATGCCCAGTGCAATCACTACACCTTTATAAATAAACGGCATATGCTTTTTAATATAAGACAATGCCTGTTTCAGCCATTTTACAAACCGGCATAACAGCGTGTTTCTCCACAACGTCTTTGTCTTATGCCTTACTGAGCAGCTCATGAGAAATACTAAAAGCAGGGTTGCTGTCAATACTGCCAGTATCACAATGGCAGCAAAGGAGCCTATGTCCGTTCCGTAAAATCCCCATATGTTTCCAAAAAATCCTGCCACACAGGCTGCAACGATATAAAGCATCAGTCCATAGAGTTCCAGCGGAATCTTATCGATAAAACTTCTCTGTATTCTGCCCTCTTCATCCTTCTTTCCGGCAGTCCGTACCAGCGTAACCAGTAAAATAACTGCTCCAATTGTACTTACTGCAAGTACCGCAAAGATTGCATAGCGGGTCTTATATGCAAAATCAATATATTTCATTTTAAAATACAAATCATCATGATAAGTCAAATCCCCCAGCGGGAAGAATGCCACTGCATAAATATCACCTCTTGAAAGATTTGCATCCTGTTCTTCTACTTCCGTAAATATCTGCTCCGGACTGTTTAAAACATCTATGGTAATTCCCGGATAACAATAACTGTCATAATTTCCCACGATTGCCATGTATTCCGGAATGACGCTTGCCAGATTTCCGTTTTCTATGGTACAGATTCGTTCCACGGAAGTATCTACACTCTTTTTAAATACATAAAAATTAAAGTTCGTCTCATCAGCCAGGCTGTATGCACAAGACCGCGCATCCTCTATATCATAATTTACAAAGTCTGAAAAAATTTCTGCTGCCAGACAGGAACCAATCTGCTCCTGAAAGTCTGCCGCTGTTTCCTTCTGGCTGTTTCGATAGATCTGGCTGTCTATCATTTCCAGCGTAAATACTGCAGATAAAAATGCAATTGAAGTCAGTAAAATAAATGCAATGACTGCGCTTGCTCTTCTGATGCTTCTTTTTTTCTTTTTCATGGCGTGTTTCCTCTTTCCATCTTATAGCCCTGTCCCCACACCACTTTTAAATATCGTGGATTTGCAGGGTCATACTCTAATTTTTCCCGAAGATGGCGAATATGCACTGCCACTGTACTTTCTGAGCCAAACGGCGCATCTTTCCATACTTTGCGATAGATATCCTTTGGAGAAAATACAACTCCGGGCTGTTCCATAAACAGTTTCAAAATATCATACTCTGTAGGGGTAAGACTCACCGCATCTCCGTCCAGCGTCACAACCTTGGCACTGTCATCTAATTCAATGCCACCGATGGCAAGATTCTTCTTTGTCATGTTTCCACCTCCCAGCTGCATATAACGGCGCAGCTGGGATTTTACTCTTGCCTGGACCTCCACCGGATTAAATGGCTTGGTAATATAATCATCTGCTCCCACCATAAGTCCTAAAACCTTATCGTTGTCTTCACTTTTTGCAGTCAGGAAAATCACAGGGACATTGCTGTTCTCACGAATCTTCACCATGGTCTGGATGCCGTCCATTTCCGGCATCATAATATCCATGAGCACAAGATGTATCTCTGTTTTCTGCATCATTTCAATTGCTTCCCGACCGTTATAAGCCTCGTAAATTCCATAGCCATCCGATGCAAGATAGATTTTTAACGCGGACACGATATCCGGTTCATCATCACATATCAATATGTTATACATTTTCTTTTCCCCTTTCCAAGTACACCATTATTGTATCGAATGAACCTTTAAGAACCAAGGCACCAAGTCTTTAAGATTTCTTTAACATCACGCAAATACTGTCTGTATCAACACCATATAAAGCACGGTTCCCACACCGATGCTCAGTAAATTATTTCTTTTCCACACATGTAAAACGATAACTACGAAAACTGCAATAAATTCCGGCAGACCAAAGGGAAACTTCACTACATTTACTGCCTTTAAGCAGTAAATAACAAGCATTCCCACAACTGCAGGCGGCAGCACTTTTCCAAGATATTTTACGATTTCCGGAATTTCTTTTTTCCCGCTGAATAATACAAACGGAATTGCCCTTGTTGTAAATACAACCAATCCGCAAACCACAATAATTAATAACGACCGTTCCACGCTAATCGGCATTTTCCGCTACCTCCTTTTCTTCCATCACCTTACGACCGGATAAAAGAATTATCATAATACAAATCATGGATGGCAGAATGAAATTATCACTGCCAAAGATAAGCAGGCAGATAAGGGATGCTGCAATTCCGGTCAGCGCCGGCAAGTGATTCCTGCTGGTCAGCCACTGCTCCACAAAAATTACGACAAACAATGCTGTCATGGCAAAATCAATACCCGTTGTGTCAAACGGAATCAGCGTTCCGGCAATGGCTCCGATGGCAGAGCCAATAATCCAGTAAAGTTGGTCTAACAACGCAATGGAAAATAGGAATTTGTGCTCATCCACGCCCTCCGGCACTTTTGTAATAAAGAATAAGGAATAGGTCTCATCTGTCAGGGAAAAAATCATATATAATTTCTTTTTTCCCATATCACGGAATTTTTCTATTAAAGACAGTCCATAAAAGACATGCCGGATATTTACCATAAATTCTAAGAATATAATCTGCAGGAAACTGACTCCCGGTGCAAAGAAATTAACAGCCAGATACTGTCCGCTTCCGGCGTACACCAAGATACTCATCAGAATTGCCCAAAGAAAATTGTAGCCTTTTTCCTGGTACATCACGCCAAATGCAATTCCTATAAAAAGATAACCTGTCAATACCGGTATCGTATACGGAAATGCTGCCTTCACTGCTTTGACATAGCCATTTTGTTTCATTCTGTAATCCTTCTTTCTAATTTGCCCTTTCTACATCAAACACAATAACTCTACAATATGAGACTTCAAAAAACAAGTTTTTTATGCTATACTAGAATAAATTGTAATTTTAATACACAGCCTGGAATTCGCATCTTAATGAGAAAGAAGAATTTCAGATTATGAAAGGAGTTCTATCCATGCAGATTGATCCGATTACCGCTGCGCTTGGAAGTACCGCTGCTTCCACAACCTCTGTAAACGGTGTAAATAATTTTGAATCCTATTTAAATAATGCAGGCAACAATTCCCTTGCATCTATCTTTCAAAAAGCCTCCGATACCTATGGTGTCTCTGTTTCTCTTCTGACCGCCATGGCAAAGCAGGAATCCAATTTTCAGGCAAATGCCACTTCCAAATCAGGAGCCATGGGCATCATGCAGCTAATGCCTTCCACTGCTTCTTATTTTGGCTGTACCGACCCTTATGACCCGGAACAGAATATTATGGCAGGTGCCAAATATATCAGCGAGCTTTTAAATAAATACAACGGAGATACCTCCCTTGCTCTTGCCGCCTACAATGCAGGCAGCGGCAACGTAGCAAAATACGGTGGAATTCCTCCATTTAAAGAAACCCAGAATTATGTAGCCAAGATCACCGGCTATATGCAGGAAGGTGTCACTCTTCCGGACGGAACAGCCGTTGCTGCAAGTTCAAACAGCAATGCTGCCTACAATGCAGGCACTATAGATAATTCCCTTTCTGTCAGCCAGTGGGATTCCCTTGAACAGGATGCCCTGCAGGATATTCTTGACCGCTTCTTTAATTATGATGATTATTTACGTTTTTTGAATATGTTTATGAAATTTATGTAAGATGACTGCAAAAATGCAACCCGGATATTTGTTGCTTCCTAAAAAGCATAGTTTTAGGGGCATTACAAATATCCGGGTTGTATTTTTTTTGCGGATTCCTGGAGGAGCTGGGAATTCTGGCTTCGCTGACTCTCGTCAGGGTAAAAGGCTGGCATTTCTGCGGTTTTTTACCCAATTCAAAGATTCTTACAGCTCCTTCATCATTTCCTGTACTAACTTTGCACAATGCTCTGCTGCTTTCTTTTCAAAAGTTGGATAATCCTCCTGTGCAGAGCCATCTGCTTTATCTGAAATTGCACGAATGACTACATATGGGATGTTATTTAAAGTTGCTGCCTGCGCGATGGAGGCTCCCTCCATCTCCGTACAGTCCGGATGAAATTCTGCAATCAATGCATCCTTTATCTCTTTGCTGGAAATAAACTGGTCACCACTTACTACGCGGCCTTCTGTTACATGAATATCCGGATTTACTTTTTTACATACCTCTACGGCAGTCTTACACAACTTTTCATCTGCCACAAAAGCAAGCTGCTCTAATCCCGGAATCTGTCCTTTTGTATAGCCTAATGGTGTCACATCCATGTCATGCTGAATAGCATCCTTAGATACTAAAATATCTCCGATATCTAATACAGGATTCAAAGAGCCTGCTACACCGGTATTGATAATATGTGTTACATCATATAAATCTGCAAGAATCTGCACGCACATTGCTGCATTTACTTTTCCTACACCGCACTGTACCACTACTACCGGCATTCCTTTTAAATTACCCTCATGAAATTCCATGCCGGCTTTCTTTGTAATCTGGTCTGTATCCATATTTTTCTTTAATGTTGCTACTTCTAATTCCATAGCTCCGATAATTCCGATTTTACTCATGTTTTCTTTCCTCTTTCTGCCGATTTCCTACTTATGCATTACGCAATACATTTTTCATATCTGCTTTAAAGCAAATTTTCCAAGCATTCTCTACGCCGGATAATTCAGATGCGCATCATCAATATGATAGAGCACATTGTTTAAATAGCGGTCTGCCAGATAGTTTGCCATACCAAGGTTCATATCAAGATAGTTGCCGCAGTCTTTTGGACTCGCACCCGGTACTTCACCTTTAAAGTCACGGATAAACTCAAACATGCGAATCATCAGTGGCACAATATCTTTGGATGTATAATCTCCTGCCAGCAGCAAATAAAAGCCGGTTCTGCAGCCCATCGGTCCAAAGTATACGGTTTTGCTGGCATACTCTGCGTCATTTCTTAAAAAGGTTGCGCCAAGATGCTCTATGGTATGCACCTCTGCGGTATTCATAACCGGTTCATCATTCGGTGATGTCATTCTTAAATCAAAGGTTGTTACTGTACTGTCTCCTACGGCATCCTTTCTTGATACATAGACACCCGGCTGCAGTTTAATATGGTCAATTGTAAAGCTTGCGATTTTCTCCATGTGCTTCTTCCTTCTTTCTCTTTTTTCAGAGTAAATTTATCATGCATTTTCTATTGTGTCAAATTTTCTAACAGTAACCCACAAGATTTCTTGCTACTCACCTGCAGAACCTGCCACCGGCAGCTTCTTACGGATGCGTTGCAGCGTAAAAAAGTAAGATGCATACTCTTCGTACACATCTTACTTTTTATCTCCACCATCCTTTATGCGGTAATATTTTTTCCGTTTTCCTGAATGCACTTTGCATACCAGTAATAGCTGTCTTTTGGGATTCTCTTAAAATCTCCGCTGCCGTCATCATGTCTGTCCACATAAATGAGCCCGTAACGCTTCTTCATTTCGCCGGTTCCGGCACTGACAATATCCATGGCTGACCAGATGGTATAGCCGAACAGGTCTACACCGTCCTCGATTGCCTCGCCCATTGCTGCGATATGGTCATTGAGATAGGAAATACGGTAATCATCGTGGATGCTTCCATCTGCACCGACTTCATCCGGTGCACCAAATCCATTTTCCACCACCATCATCGGAAGATGATAGCGATCCCAAAGTTCATTTAATGTATAGCGCAATCCCTTCGGGTCTATCTGCCAGCCCCACTCACTGGCGGTCAGATACGGATTCTTGGCTCCCTCCAAAAGATTTCCATCGGTCTGCTCTGCTGCATCATCTATCGTGGCACAGTTTGTCATGTAATAGCTGAAGGTATAGAAGTCCACACAGCCTGCTTTTAAAATTCCATCATCCTCCGGCTCCTTCTGAATCGTAATTTGATGTTCTTTAAAATAACGGTTCATATAAGACGGATAACTGCCGAACACGGCTACATCTCCGGCAAATTTATTTAATAGCCGGTCTTTGTGCTGGCACTCTAACATATCTTCCGGCCGGCAGGTCAGCGGATACTGCGTAATGTGTCCAATCATACAGCCCACTTTTATTTCCGAGCTGATTTTCCTTGCTTCTATCACCGTTTTTGCTCCGGCAATAAACTGGTGATGTAATGCCTGGAATCTTACTTTTTCGTCTACGGTCATGGATTTAAGAGAAATGAATGCTTCCCCGCCGAGATATTTCCCATCAATCAGCCCCAGCGACTTATAAGCACCCATTGGCATTACGCCAAAGTTAATCTCGTTAAATAAAAGCCAGTAATGTACCTCTTCTTTAAAATAATTCATTACACAACAGGCATAACGAACAAAATCATCAATTACTTCCCTGTTTGCAAAACCACCCTTTTCTTTTACCAGATACCACGGCATTTCAAAGTGGCTTAAGGTCACCACTGGCTCTATGCCAAGGAATTTACACAGGGTAAAGATGTTTTTATAAAAAGAAAGTCCTTCCTGATTCGGCTCCTCTTCGCATCCGGTTGGAAAAATTCTTGCCCAGCTGATACTCATGCGATAACATTTGCAGCCCATCTCCGCCAAAAGGCGGATATCTTCCTCATAATGATGATAATGGTCTACCGCATCATGGCTCGGATAGAATGCTCCTTCTTCCATAGTACTGCGAAACATCCGTGGTTTTCCGATTCCGCCGCCTTTGACATAGTCCTGTATGGTAAGTCCCTTTCCTCCTTCTAAATATCCTCCTTCGCACTGGTTCGCAGCGGTGGCTACGCCCCATAAGAAATTTTCTTTAAATTCCACTTGCACTCCCCCTATCGCTCTATTTTCCTTTCGAGGAATTCACCCAGCCGCTCATCAGAATATATGAGATTTACGGTCTGATAAAAATGCTGATAGCCGTCTCCTGCAAAAGAATGGAATGGTGCATCCTTTTTATAATTCTCCTGCAGTTCCCATTCAAAACAGTCTATCAAATCTGTCAGATAATTTTTCTGAATCGGAATAATGTCATGTGCCGGATAAATTTTATAATCCTCTGTTACTTTTAATGCCAGCTCCTTCAAGCTGTGAAGTGTGCTCTGGAAGGGAGCCTGCACATCATTTCCCTGAAAATGCCAGATGTTGTGTGCAGATATCTGGTCTCCGGAAAAGAGCCATTTCTTCTCCTCTTCCAGAAGCATAATATGTCCATAGCTGTGTCCCGGCGTATGTAATACCGTAAATTCAATATCTCCCAGCGAAATCTTGTCTCCATGACAGAGAAAATGAGGTTTCGTCTTACTGCTGATTCTCCACTCCGGGAACTCTTCCGGTATCAGTTCTTTTGTCCAGGGCATTTTATTTACCCTGTAATCCATTGCTTTTTTACGCATCTCTGTAGTGTCATTCCAAAGAAGCTTTCCCCAGTCCAGCGGATGTATCCACACTTCATCAAACCATTTGCTTCCAAGACCATGATCCGGGTCACCGTGGCTTAACACCAGCATAACCGGCAAATCTGTAATTGTACGAACCAATGGCATGATATTTTCATAGCCATAGCCAATGTCAAAGAGCATTGCCTTATCACTTCCTATAACAAGATAACAATGCACACTCTCTGTCTCCGTAATCACATAAAGCTGATCCGATATTTTTTCCACTACATTCAGACTTTTTTCCATTAAGCTGCTTCCTCTCCATAAATGCTGTCATCAAATCCTAACACCCAGGTTGATACAAAGCTTACTACAATGGTAATTGCTGCTGCAGCAATTGCAAAATAGAAGTTGCTCATCGTTCCATCCGGATTTAAGAAAATCGGCATTGTAAAGAAGGATGGAGCGCCGAAGCTGTATACTCTTACGCTGAAGATTGCACAGAAGATTGCGTTTACTATACATGCAATCCAGGTAGCAATCAAAGGTTTCTTCATTCGTACACAGATTCCATAAAGGGTAGGCTCTGTAACTCCTGCCAGGAATGCTGTAATTGCACAGGAAGATGCCAGTGTACGAAGGTTTTTATTTTTAGTTTTTAACATACAAGCTAATGCTACACCGAACTGTGAGAAGTTCATTCCGATAAATGCAACGAATAACATATTATCATATCCTGCTGTTGCAAACATGGACATTACAAGCGGAATCAATGCAAGATGCATTCCGGTTAATACTAAAAGTGGTGCAAGACAGCCAACAATTAATACAGAAGACCAAGGTGCTACATTATTGATTGCGGTCAGTGCTTTGCATAAAAGGTCTCCACAATAGCTTCCGATTGGTCCGGTAATACATAACATAACTGGAATCATGATAATAACAGACAGTAACGGTTTAAATACAAATTTAACTGCTGCTGGAACAATTTTAACTACCAGCTTCTCTACATAGCTGAAGATCCAGATGGTTAAAATAATCGGAATTACGGTAGAGCTGTAATTTACTGTTTTCACCGGCAGTCCGAAAAGTGATACAAAGCTTCCCTGCTCCGTTAATCCAATCAATGTCGGACTAATCATAATTGCACCAAGGAAAACACTGGTCATAATATCACAGCCGAATTTCTTGGCAGAAGTATATGCCAGTAATACCGGCAGGAAATATAATGCTGCATTTCCAACCATGCTGATGATGGTATAGGTTGTGCCTTCTGTACTCAGTCCGCACTTGGTTAAAATAATCAGTAATGCTGAAATCAATCCACTACACATAATCAGTGGAATTGCCGGTCCTAAAATGGCAGAAAGCACATTGAGAATTTTTGATACAATTCCATTTTTCTCCGGTGCTGCATCTGCTTTTTCAACCTTCTTGCCATCACTGCTGTTTTCAATCTTATGCTTTGCTACAATTGCAGCATAAGCGGATGCTACATCATTTCCAATGATAACCTGAACACCACCAACACTTTCTACTACGCCCATGACATCCGGCAGCTTCTTGATTCCTTCCAGTTCTGCCTTAGACATATCTGCAAGCTGAAAACGAAGTCTTGTAGCACAGTGAAACAGCTTGGTAATATTTTGTTCTCCTCCCAGCCGGGTAATAATTTCATCTCCCAGCTTCTCATAATTTTTTCCCATAAACATTCTCCTTTCATAAATGACCCGCATTTATTTTGTTAAGCTTATTATACCGTGCTTTTATGTTTCAGGAAATTTATACTTTTGCGTCACTAATAGCGAAATCCTCTGCCTAGTTCTGTCCACCTAACAGCTCTTTTACATAGTCAAAGAATTCTATCATATCCCCTTCTCCGCCATAATGTGCTGCAATAACTTCTGTAATCTGCTTACCGCCATAAGAAAATGGCTTTTTAAGATAAATGCGATAAATCTTATTTCTGCCATCCTGCTCATGGTCAATCATAGAAAGACGGTTGCTTCCGATGGTCTCCTCCGACACCTTCTGTTCCTGATATTCATAGCCGATTCTTTTCTTTAAATCATCAAAGTCTGCCACTTCTTCTATCAGATACAGACTGTCCTTTGTGCCATATTTTTTCCGGAGCTTTTCTTCCTTTTCCTTCCAGTAGTTATTTTCAAGCTTATCAACATTTCTCCCCAGCCGCATAATCTGCTCATTGTCTGCAAAGAGGTCGAGATAAGTAAAGGAAGCATCCTTTAATACCAGCTCCTTTTCCGATGTAATCCGAAGCTGGTAATTCCGGCAATACCGCTCCTTTCTCTGTTCAAATAAATATTCCGGGATAACTGTTATCTCACTGATTCGCTCCCCTAAGAAGCCTTTTAATTTATTCTGCACATTATAAATGCTGCTGGCACTCTGGTCACTGATAAATAAAATATCCGGTTTTCTTCTGTTCCGTTCAATGGCAGATGCAAAATAAAGCACCAGATAGCCCATTTCCGCATCCGGAATCTCTGTATTTAAAACAGGACTTAAACAGGTTCTTAAAAGATGCATTTCCAGCGGATACCGCTTCGCCATTTCTTTGGTATGATTACCGATATTATTACGTCCATTCTGAATCCGGAGTTCCATTCTTGACACATGGTCTGATAAAACCTCTAAAAGGTCCCGCTCCACCTGCAATTTAAGTCCGGTTTCCTCCTGCACCCGCTGGATAAATACTTCTAATTTCTGCAGCATATCCAGTTGAATGTCCGTCTCCTTACAGACCATATTCAATTCCTTTAACCGTGCCTCTACATTCTGCTTTTCCTTCTCCTTAAACCGATAGGTGCACACCTTTTCGATTTCATCTACCAGCTCAGTAGAAAGTCTGCCAGGCATTTCAGTTGTGCCATCCTCTTCCTCTGTTACCGGAAATCCCATCTGGCTTCGCATCATGCATACTGCCAGATAACGTGCAAAATCATGATAGGCTTCTCCCGATACGATAAACTGGTTTCTGGTAAATACTTCTGCCAGAACAGCCTGTAACTTCTTCTGATTTTCTGTAAACTGCTCCATCTCTTCTTCCGAAAACAACATATGATAATCCTGTCTGCTCTGCATGGTCTTCATGCACATGATTCTCTTTACATTCTCCGATGCCTGAATCTTAAGTCCATATTGTCCGGATACCAAAAGATTTGCCCCCGGCGTGCGGCTTATAATCCGCTTTACCTGCGGCAGGTCAGAAGTTACAGATGACCGGGAAAAGAATAATCGCTCAGAAATCGTTCCAATACTGGTATACTCCTTTTCAAACAGCAGTAAAGTAATAATCTGCTTGGAATGCACATAGTTCTCCTGTCCGTAACTTTTCTGTTCCTGCTCTAATGCAATCTTATTTTTCAAAAGATACCCCAGCCGGTTATTAGACTGTATCAGAGGCTCTCCTGACTGTTTTTCATTGATTGCCTTAATATCCATCTGCAGTGTCCTGCTGCTCACCCCGATATTTTCCCGCAGAAGGGAACCACTCATCCAGCCATCTGCACTTTTTAAGACCGCTATAATCTTTAACTGTCTGTCTGTATACATTTCATCCTATCTCCTGATTTTTTTCCATTCTTCTATCAGCCGCTCCAGACTCCATGCAGCATTGGCAGGACTGGTGGACGGCAGCTTGCAGATTTCTGCCTTATCCTTACAGGAACAGTATTTCATAAATAATTCGTAGGCTTTTGCGCCATTTAGGAAAACAGCCTCGATGGGAGCCTCCGTTAACAGCCGTTCAATATCATTTGCCACAACATTTGTTATGCTGCTGTCTGAAGATCCTGCTATGTCGCAGGATGCAATAACATCCCAGATAGCAATATGATTTTCAAGAAGAAATGCCTTCTTTTCTTCTATCGTCTCTGGGACCTCACAGCCGCATACTGCCGCCGTTACTTTCCAGAAGCGGTTTCTCGGATGGCCGTAGTAAAACCGGTTCTCTCTCGACTTGACCGACGGGAACGTGCCTAAGATTAATACTCTGGATTTTTTATCGTATACCGGGGCAAAAGTATGCATAACATGTTCTGTCTCCATCTTGTTTTCTCCTTTATAAAATGCTACACTAAAAAAGTTGAATTATCTTTACTATAAAATAGAATGACAAAATAATCAATTTTAAAGGACGATAATCATTATGTATATTCAATTAAATGGTCAGATTCTCTATTATGAAAAATATGGCGAAGGGCAGCCTTTCCTGCTAGTGCATGGAAATGGCGAAACCCACGAAATTTTTGATGTACTGATTCCGGAGCTTGCCGAACATTACACCGTTTATGCCATCGATTCCAGAGGTCACGGTCTTTCTGCTTCTCCAAAAGAACTTCATTACATGGATATGGCAGACGACATGGCAGCTTTTATTGATGCCTTAGAATTAAAGGCCCCTCTCTTTTATGGCTTCAGTGACGGCGGTATCGTCGGACTTCTCTTAGCTTCGAAATACCCGGATAAGCTCTCCAAGCTTATGATCAGTGGTGCAAACCTGACGCCAAAGGACATCAAAGGAAGAGACTACCGCCGCATCCGCAGGGAATGCAAAAAAAATCCGAATCCTTTTTCCACAATGATGCTCAATGAGCCAGATATCCAGCCGGTGGACTTACATAAAATCAAGATTCCAACCCTTGTCTTAGCCGGCGAAAAAGATTTAATCAAGAAAAAGGTTACAAAAAAGATTGCAGAAAATATTGAGCATGCCACTCTGGTTATTGTTCCGGGAGAAGGTCATGGAAGTTATATTGAACACAGTGATAAATTATATCCGCTTCTGTACTCTTTTTTAAACAAATAATCCATTGCAAACTTGAATTGCTGTGCTATAATAATTGCAGACCAAAATGAAAAAGGAGCTATTATGGAACATCTGATTATACCAAAAAATTATCAGTCTCAACTTAACCTGCATGATACACAGATTGCGATTAAAACAGTGAAAGATTTCTTCCAGAATCTGCTTTCCCTGCGTTTAAACCTTTCCCGTGTTTCAGCACCACTTTTCGTTGACCCTGATTCCGGATTAAATGATAACTTAAATGGTGTGGAGCGTCCGGTTACGTTCACCATCAAAGAACAGAATGAGCGTAAAGCAGAAGTTGTTCACTCTCTTGCTAAATGGAAACGTTATGCCTTAAAGCATTATGATTTCAAAGAGGGCGAAGGTCTTTACACCGATATGAATGCTATCCGCCGCGATGAAATCGCAGATAATATCCACTCTATCTTCGTAGACCAGTGGGACTGGGAAAAAGTCATTGCAAAGAAAGACCGCAGCATGGAAACTTTAAAAGATACTGTCCGTACTGTATACAAATGTCTTCGTAAAACAGAAAAATATATGGCTATCCAGTACGATTATATTGAAGAGATTCTTCCGCATGATATCTTCTTCATTACCACTCAGGAATTAGAGGATATGTTCCCTGAAAATACTCCAAAGGAGCGTGAATATTACATAACCAAGGCAAAGGGTGCTGTCTGCATCTTACAGATTGGTGATGTCTTAGAATCCGGCGAACGTCATGACGGACGTGCCCCGGACTACGATGACTGGTCTTTAAATGCCGACATCTTAGTATACTATCCTGTCCTTGATATTGCTCTGGAATTATCTTCCATGGGAATCCGTGTAGACAAGGCTGCACTGCTCTCACAGCTTGATAAAGCAGGCTGCCCGGAACGTGCTAAGCTTCCTTTCCAGAAAGCAATCATTGATGGCAAACTTCCATATACCATCGGTGGAGGAATCGGACAGTCCCGTATCTGTATGTTCTTCCTTCGTAAGGCCCATATCGGAGAAGTCCAGTCTTCTCTCTGGCCGGAAGACATGTGCAAGGCTGCAGCAGATGCAGGTATCCAGTTATTGTAAAACGAACTATGCATAAATATTAAATCCCCGGTATCATATCTTTTTCGGATATGATACCGGGGATTTCTTATTTTGTAATTATATGCGTGCCCAACTCTACTCTGCACGGATTACATCATGCATATCATACATTCCGGCAGGTTTTCCCTTTAAGAACTTTGCTGCTTCTACAGCTCCTTTCCCAAAGATTGCCTTAGAATATGCCGTATGCTTAAATTCAATAACTTCATCAGTTCCTGCGAAGATTACTTCATGTTCACCAACAATGCTTCCTCCACGGACTGCCTGAATACCGATTTCCTTTGCATCTCTCTTCTTCCGCTCACTGCTCCTGTCTAATTTATAGGAATAGGTATTGTCCATAGCTTCGTTCATGGCATCTGCCAATGCAAGAGCAGTTCCACTCGGCGCATCCAGCTTCTGGTTATGATGTTTCTCTACGATTTCCACATCAAAGCCGGCAGGTGCAAGCTTCTTTATAGCAGTCTGCAATAAATCCATTAAGGTATTGATTCCAAGTGACATATTGGCAGATTTTAAAATTGCAGTCTCTTTGCTGGTCTCAGTAACTTTCGCCAGCTGGTCTTCGGATAAACCGGTGGTGCAAAGTACCAGCGGAAGCTTCTTCTCGCCACAGTAATTTAACAGTTCATCTACTGCCTTCGCATTGGAAAAATCAATCACAACATCTGCTGCAATCTGGCATTCCCGGATGGTCTTATATACCGGATAATCATTTTTCTTTTCATCATAGGTATCAATTCCGGCTACAATTTTCACATCTTCGTCCTGCGCAATCAGGCCGGTTATTACCTGACCCATTTTTCCATTACAGCCATGCATGATTACTTTTGTCATCTCTATCATCTCCAGTTTCTTATTCTAATTTTAATCCATATGTACGCATTGCCTGAATCAGTCTCTCCTTATTGGCTGGCTCCATCTCGCAAAGCGGGGAACGAAGCGGTCCGACGTTCTTGCCCATAAGATTTAATGCTTCTTTTACCGGAATCGGGTTTACTTCACAGAATAATGCATCAATCAATGGAAGGGCTTCTCTCTGTAACTGATTTGCTGTTGCAAGGTCTCCTTTAAAGAAGCTTTCACACATATTATGCACTTTTGCCGGAGCAAGGTTTGCCCACACGGAAATTACTCCGATTCCGCCAATGGACATAAGTGGTACAACCAGTCCGTCTTCTCCGGAATATAAATCAAGCTTTCCATCGGTCAAGTACATGGTCTTAGATGCCTGTGCAAGGTTACCGGTTGCTTCTTTTAATCCAACAATATTTTCCTGGGTGCGGAATAATTCTGCAACTGTCTCCGGCAGAAGGTTACATCCGGTTCTTCCCGGTACATTATACATAATAATCGGAAGTCTTGTTTCCTGTGCAATCTTAGAATAATGTCCGATTAAACCTTTCTGTGTTGCCTTATTATAATATGGAGTTACGATAAGTGCTCCGTCTGCTCCTGCTTCTTCTGCTTCTTGGGTCAACTGGATTGCTGTCTCCGTTGAGTTAGAACCGGTTCCTGCTACTACCGGAACTCTGTGTTTTGCAAATTCTACTGCTGCACAGATTACTTTGTGATGTTCTTCCATGGATAAGGTAGAACTCTCTCCTGTTGTTCCTGCAATTACGATACAGTCTGTACCTTCAGAAATCTGTTCTTCGATTAATTCCTCTAATTTGTCATAGTTAACTTCCTCATTTGCTTTCATTGGGGTTACAATTGCAACTCCGGAACCTTTGTAAATAGACATGTTCTTTTTCCTCCACTTTATAAGTATCTTATTTATTGTATGAAGATATCGTTTGTTTTGCTTTTATTACCAGCATAAAAAAACCGGCTCACAGGGAGCCGGTTGATATTCCACTTAAATTATTATGGATCATACCGATAGCGCCCCATCTTATTACAAGATGACAGTCATGAACTTCTTCAATCCATGCCCAAGATTATTCTTTGCAGGAAAAATAACCTTTCGGCGTGTTCCCCTTTCCTTATGTCTTCTTCTATGTCTGCCATATCCGACCAAGTACTCTTGTCTCACGCAACCTCTACCTTCATATATTAAATTTCTTACCTCAATATAGCACCGCTGCTACTATCTGTCAACGTCCTATGCAGACATTTTACATTTTCTTTCTTATTTTTCCGCAGTAATCTTATAAATCTCATCTGCATAGCTGCGAATGGATTCTTCTAATACCCTTCCGGTCATAATAACCTCTGTTTCATCCATCTTTGCTTTTAAAACAGCTTCTAATTCTTCCGACGAAATTACTCCGGCATCTATAAGGCCCAGAACTTCATCCAGAATCAGTACATTGCATTCACCGGTAACCAGCACTTTCTTGGCAAAATTCAGTCCGTTTTTCATATTGAGTTTCTCTTCTGCCTGTCTTTCTTCCGGCAGTTCATCATAATTCTCTTCTGATTTTTCAAAACGGAATACCTTGATTTCCGGTTCTAACTGCTTCATATAAGCAATCTGATCATCTGTTTTTCCTTTTAAAAACTGGATAATAATTACACTCTTATTCTCTCCGGCTGCCCGCAACGCATTGCCCAGTGCAGCATTGGTCTTTCCACGACCTGCACCATAATAAATCTGTACGGAACCCTTTTCCATGACAAACCTCCATGCCAATTCTTACAGGGACTCTTTATCCCAGATTTACTTACGATACCACAATTTCCAATAAAAAGCAATGTCTGTATGTTTCATGTTTTCTCAATTATTCTTTATTTCTACTATTTTATTCCATATATTCAATTTTGCTCACGGATACTTCATAGGCGGTACGCTTCTCTACCTCATCCTCATTTAAGCGTTTGACATACTCCCTGCTCTGGATTCTGCCCCAGATCTGCACATGCACACCCACCTCAAATCTTGCGGCAAATCTTGCATTTCTTCCCCAGCAGATGCATGGGATATAATCAGATTTTCCATAGGAACGGTTTACCGCCACCAACAGGTCTGCAATTTCTCTTCCAAGAGGAGTCTTACGGTAAATCGGGTCTTTACAGATATAGCCATCAAGAAGAATCTGGTTGCTCTTCATCTCCTCTGTCTCTTCTTCAATAAACTCAATCTCCCGGACGAATACGGAGAGAACCAGCCGGTTCTTAAGTTCCTCATGTCTGTTATAGGAACGGAACTGTCCGGTCACATATACCTTCTGTCCTATGTAACTCTGCGAAGTGTCAATCAGACGCTCTGAAATCATCAATGGAATGTAGTCGGAAAAATTACTTAATCTGCTGACCGCTACCTCTACCATATAAAAGCCTTCCCCATACACTTCATGACTGTATTGGAAATCGGAAATAATCTCCCCTACAATGGATACCTGGTTGTTTTCTAAAATCTTATCTGCCATGAATCTTTCTCCTTTATTTAGTGTGTTTTCGAACGTTTTTACAGTACCATTCCAATGAGATGAAACTCATCAAAATCTGTCGATAACATTTTGGATATATTATGCATAAAGCCACTTTTCCATGCATATGCGCTGTGTCCTTGAACAAAGAATGTGCCTTGGCACATTCTCGCGCCTGCGGCGGTCGCTTGCGACATCTACCTTATACGCCGCAGTGTGCATCCTCGCGGAGCGTTTTTTTCTTTACAGGAAAGCAATTTCCTGTAAAGAAAGAAATACTTGCGTATTTTTCAATATGTGATAGAATAAAAACGCCGGTCATTTACAGACAGGCATTATATATAAGAAGAAACTGAATTTTATGCACTGATAGAAGGAAGGATTTTATATGAAAACAACAAGAGACGATATTAGAAACATAGCTATCATCGCCCACGTTGACCACGGTAAAACTACTCTGGTCGATGAGCTGTTGAAACAGAGTGGTGTATTCCGTGCCAATCAGGAAGTCCAGGAACGTGTCATGGATTCCAATGATATTGAGCGTGAACGTGGTATTACCATTCTTTCTAAGAATACTGCTGTATTCTACAAAGATGTAAAAATCAATATCATTGATACTCCTGGCCATGCCGACTTCGGTGGCGAGGTTGAGCGAGTTCTGAAAATGGTAAACGGTGTTATTCTTGTGGTAGATGCATTTGAAGGTGCTATGCCACAGACCAAATTCGTTCTTATGAAAGCACTGGAACTGAATCTGCCGGTTATTGTATGTATCAATAAAATTGACCGTCCAGAAGCAAGACCAGAAGAAGTTATTGATGAAGTATTAGAGCTTTTCATGGATTTAGACGCTTCTGACGAACAGTTAGACTGCCCATTCATCTTCGCTTCTGCAAGAGATGGATACGCCATAAGAAATTTAAATGATGAGCGCAAGGATATGACTCCTTTATTCGAAACCATTATCGACTACATTCCGGCACCTACCGGTGACCCGGATGCAAACACCCAGGTTCTTATCAGTACCATTGATTATAATGAATACGTTGGACGAATCGGTGTTGGTAAAGTAGACAACGGTGTCTTAAAGGTAAATCAGGATGCTATCGTAGTAAACCACCACGAGCCTGACAAACAGAAAAAAGTCAAAATCAGCAAATTATACGAATTTGATGGTCTGAATAAAGTAGAAGTAAAGGAAGCGAAAATCGGTTCTATCGTTGCTATTTCCGGTATTGCAGACATCCATATCGGTGATACCATCTGTGCAACAGACAACCCGGTTGCCATTCCTTTCCAGAAGATTTCTGAGCCTACTCTTTCCATGAATTTCATGGTCAACGACAGCCCGCTTGCAGGACAGGAAGGTAAATTCATTACTTCCCGTCACTTAAGAGACAGACTGTTCCGCGAGTTAAATACCGACGTCAGCCTTCGTGTAGAAGAAACCGACAGTGCAGACTGCTTCAAGGTTTCCGGACGTGGTGAGTTACATCTTTCCGTATTAATCGAAAATATGCGTCGTGAAGGTTATGAATTTGCAGTCAGCAAGGCTGAAGTTCTTTACCACACTGATGAAAACGGCAAGAAATTAGAGCCTATGGAATTAGCTTATGTTGACGTTCCGGATGAATTCACCGGTACTGTTATTGATAAATTAAGCCAGCGTAAAGGTGAGATGGTT
Organism: Roseburia amylophila; assembly: GCF_025567465.1. Classification (NCBI taxonomy): domain Bacteria; kingdom Bacillati; phylum Bacillota; class Clostridia; order Lachnospirales; family Lachnospiraceae; genus Roseburia; species Roseburia amylophila. The sequence continues at coordinate 30,126 of NZ_JAOQKI010000018.1, read as the reverse complement.
GATATGCGTCCAATCAGCGGCGGCTATACCCGTATGGAATTTAACATTCCATCCCGTGGTCTTATCGGTTACCGTGGAGACTTCTTAACCGACACCAAAGGAAATGGTATCATCAATACCATTTTCAATGGCTATGCTCCATACAAGGGAGATATTGCTTATCGTAAACTTGGTTCCCTGATTGCTTTCGAATCCGGCGAATCCGTAACTTACGGTCTGTTCTCCGCTCAGGAGCGTGGTACTCTCTTCATCGGAGCCGGTGTAAAGGTTTACTCCGGTATGGTGATCGGTTCTTCCTCTAAACCGGAAGACATTGAATTAAACGTATGTAAGAAGAAACACTTAACCAATACACGTTCTTCTTCCGCAGACGAAGCGCTGACCCTTGTTCCACCAAAGATACTTTCCTTAGAGCAGGCATTAGACTTTATCGATGTTGACGAGCTCTTAGAGGTTACTCCAGAATCCTTACGTATCCGTAAACGTATTCTTGACCCGACCTTAAGAAAGAGAGCTAACTTCAAGAAATAAAAGTATCTCATGATATAGCATAAGAACTCCCCCGGATATTGAAATTTCTTCCAATATCCGGGGGAGTTTTCGATTACTATAAATGCCTAGTACGCACCATCTTTGTCATATTATTGCAGATATCCGTCCTTTATAATATCAGAAACCACACTGGTCGGAATCGTAAATTCTACAATTCCCATATAACCCGGTGCTACTTCATATTTATCAAAAACAATGGTCAACTCTCCTTCTTTGTTGACATAGAAATTTACATCATTCTTAATTCCATCAAAGCTGTAGCCATCTACATCCTTGTCTAAGAAGTATTGCAGGTTACTGTCTTTTTCCATATTTTCCTTCATCTGCTTTTCTATTTCCTCTGAAATCCGGTCCAGATAATCGGAATCCTTCTGAAATAAATCATTTAATGTAATGGTATTTCCGGTTTTCTTATCTACATTATAGATTTTCGTATACTGGTTCGATCCTGCCATTACAATGGAAGTATCAATTCTTAAAGCAAACAGCCGGTCGTTATCTGTCACTACCTGATAAGACGAATTCACTGCCTCATTACCATTCTCACCATCTTCAATGGAAGCTACATCAGACTGATAAGACTTAATAATACCACCGGCATACTTTTTCACTTCCTGATTCAGCTCGTCCGTCTCATCCGATAATACTTCCCCATCCTGATTTGTCACTGCCACCTGGGGAATGTCTACATTTGCTTCCATATTCTTATCATCCTGTACATCAGAATATGTAGAAAAGTTCACTACTTTTACAATTGTGCCAAGTAATGGAACCTCTTCCATGGCATGGGCTATTGTCGGGCTTACATTTACCGAAATCACCAGTGCAACCATAGCTGCCGCTACCGTTGCTGCTCCTTTTAAAAAGCGGATACTGCCTTTCTGGGTCTCCCTCTTTCCTTTTCTGATTCCGGCTTCCACCTGCGTTTTCAATGCTTCCGGGACTTCTATCTGCTCATATTCCTGCTTCATCCTGTCTATTTTCTCATGGTTCATGCTATTTCCTCCCTGGACATCTTTATCTTTAATTTCTTTAAGCTGCGATACAGGATTGATTTTACGGTGTTTGGATTTTCTTTCAGAAGATCTGCAATATCATCTATTTTCCATTCTTCAAAATATTTTAATATCACAATAGTTCTTTCCCGTTCTTCTAATTCTTCCAACGCTGCCAGCATATCCCAGTCTTTGTATACATCTTCTTTTGCTTCTTCCGGGATAAATACTCCACTTACGATACGCTTCTGTTTCTTGCACATATCCAGTGACGTATTTATAACAATCCGCCAGAGCCAGGTCTTAATATAGGTTTCTTCCTTCACCTGACCGGCATTTTTCATTGCCTTATATGCACTTTCCTGCACTACATCCATTGCGTCCTGTTCGTTCTTTACATAGGTAATTGCCAGCCGGTAAAGCTGCTCATAGGATGCAAGAATTTCCTGCTCCACCGCTTTTGCGATTCCTCTTTTCTTCATTCCTGTTTCCTCTTCTCTTTCCAAAAACCTGCATATGCAAAGAAAGCCTTTCAACCTTTGCTTTCTGTAAATTAGACGTTCCAGCCGGAAAAATAGTTTCATCTTTTTTATTATAACCCGCACAACTTACTGCCGGCAACTCCTTACCTGTGCTTTGCACCCAGAAAATGCTTCCTCTCTTTCATAAATCTCTCTTCTTTTTTGTACTTTTTATTTAGGAAAATGCATAGATTACTACAAAAAATGAATTGAGAATTGCTATGTGCGGTATTTCCGGTTTTTGTAATTTACATACTGATTTTTTAGAAAGGGAGCCTTATTATCGTAACATTCTATCTGATATGAGTGACGCACTTTATCACCGCGGGCCGGACTCCCATGGTATTTATTTAACCTCTCATACAGGGTTTTCCCACACCCGGCTTGCCATTATTGATCCTCATGGTGGACTTCAGCCTATGACCAGACATTATTGTGACGCAGACTTCACCATCGTCTATAATGGAGAACTTTATAATACGAAAGAACTCCGTGAGGAACTGGTTTCCCATGGCATGACCTTTCGTACTCATTCCGATACAGAAGTCATTTTAAATGGATTTCTTTTTGAAGGACCGTCCTTTGTCCGGAAAATGAATGGTATTTTCGCTTTTGCCATTTATAATGAGGCTCATCAGCTTCTCTACCTCTTCCGGGATGCCTTTGGTGTAAAGCCGCTCTTTTACCGGCTTTTTCATGACACACTTATCTTTTCTTCCGAGCCGAAGGGAATTTTCTGTTATCCCGGCTGCATCCCTTCGGTAAATAAAACAGGACTCTCCGAAATCTTTGGTCTTGGTCCTGCCAGGAACCCCGGCAATGCAGTTTATGAGCATATGGCAGAATGTCTGCCGGGACATTACCTCACTTTCAGTGCTTCCGGACTGAAAGATTACTGTTACTTCCGATTAGAAAGCCATCCACATACAGACAGCTACGAAGAAACCGTTGTCCACACAAAAGAGCTGCTGTTACAGTCCATCCGCCGACAGATGGTTTCCGATGTTCCTATCTGCACCTTTCTTTCCGGCGGGTTGGATTCCAGTCTTGTCTCTTCGGTCTGTGCGGAAGAATTAAGAAAAGAAGGGCAGACTCTTTCTACCTATTCCTTTGACTTTACAGATAATTCCCGTTACTTTAAGGCAAATGATTTTCAGCCCTCCGAAGACCGTCCCTTTGTGGATATTATGAAAAACTATCTTAAGAGTGAGCATCAATATCTGACCTGTGACAACCGCTCCCAGGCTGACTTACTCTTTGCTTCCATGAAAGCCCATGACCTTCCATGTATGGCTGACGTTGACTCATCCCTGCTCTTCTTCTGCCGGGAAGTCAGTAAGCAGCATAAGGTAGTCCTGACCGGAGAATGTGCCGATGAAGTTTTCGGCGGCTATCCGTGGTTTCACCGGAAGAATTTTCTTTCCTGCAACACGTTTCCATGGACACCGGATTTGTCTTTCCGCAAGTCTTTCTTAAAAGACGAAATTGCAGATGCACTGTCCTTAGATTCCTATGTGCAAAGTTCTTATGAAAATGCCATTGCAGAGGTCGATATTCTGCCATCGGACAATGATACGGAATGCAGCCGCCGGCGTATTTCCTATCTTAACATCCGCTACTTTATGCAGACTCTGCTAAACCGCATGGACCGCACCAGTATGTTCTCCGGTCTGGAAGCCCGCGTTCCTTTTGCAGATAAAAACCTGGTTTCTTATGTCTTTAATGTGCCATGGGAAATGAAAGCCAAAGATGGTCTTGTGAAAAATCTTTTGCGGCAGTGTGCGAAAGACTATCTTCCGGACACCATTACTTTCCGCAAGAAAAGTCCTTATCCTAAGACCTACCATCCTTACTATGAACAGCTCCTGCGTCAGCGTCTGAGTGCACTGCTGACCACCGGGGAAAGTCCCCTTCTTGCACTGATTGATAAAGAAAAGACTATGCAATTCTTAAATCAGGAAGGAGACTATGGCAAACCATGGTATGGCCAGCTTATGGCAGGTCCTCAGATGATTGCTTATCTCCTGCAGATTCATTACTGGCTCAGTGAATATAAGATTGACCTTCATTTATAATCTACCGGCATTGGAGACAGCACCACCGGCTGCAGCTGTTTTTCTTTCATGGCTGCAGCAATAGTCTCCTCTAACCGGCAAAAATCCGCCACCAGAGAATGAGGTTTCTTCTGATAATCATCCTGCCGGAAAGGCACAAAATAGATATGCTTCATATTCATCAGCAGTCCGATATTTCTAAGATTCATGGACAAAGCATCATTGGTAGAAATTGCCAGCACCAACGGCTTTTCATTTCTAAGATGCGCTTTAGCTGCCATAAGCACTGTGGTATCTACAATGCCCTGCTGCAGCTTTGCCATGGTATTTCCGGTACATGGTGCAATTGCCATCACATCAAAAAGTCCTGATGGACCGATGGTTTCCGCCTGCACGATACTTTGAATTCCCCTTTCTCCTGTAATCTCCTGCATTCTGTTTTGAAATACTTCCGCTGTCATAAATCTGGTATCCAAAGTTCCTGCATGTCTGGAGTATACCGGAATAACTTTTATTCCTTTTTGCACCAGTGCTTCTGTCGTCCGGAGTATCTTCCCAAAAGTGCAGAAAGAGCCGGTAATTCCAAGTCCTAATGTAAGCTTATACTCTTCCATAATCTGCTGCTCCTCTTTCTATTATCCGGGCAAGAATGATTCCTGCACTTTCTGTCAGTATTCTTCCAGGAACGGCAGTAAGATGTTCCACATGAATACCTTTTTCTTCTAACTCCTCTGCCGGAAGTCCGCCACCAGTTGTAATATCCCATAGATATGTTTTCTCATCGCACCATTTTAAGACTGTGTCTATTGGACATGGTTTATCTGCCATATAAAAAATCCACTCAAAGTTCTGCTCCTCTGCATTCTCCTGCCACAAGCTACACCCCATTTCCATTGCCACCCGCTGACAATCTTCCTTTATATCATAAACAGTTACTTCCGCTTCCAAAGATAAAAGCAGCTTTGCCATGGCTCTTCCACAATAACCAAAACCTGCCACCAGACAGTTTCTTCCTTTCACGCAGCACCTGCTCTTTGTCATTGCTTCTACAAGGCAGCCTTCTGCTGTCAGTCCGGCATTCTCATTTCTAAAGACTTCATCTTCCATATAATCAACCAGCCGTATCCGCCGCCCTGATGGTCTTCGTGTCAGAACCTCCGGGAAACAACCTCCATAAATAACACTTCTCTCCGCTGCATAGGATAATACCATTCCTATTTTTACCCTGCTTCCTCTGATTCTGCCATCCTCCTCCAATGCCCGCAACGGTAATACAATAATCTGACTCTGCATCAGTCGCCGGATATTCTGCTCCGTTATTTCTATGATTCCAATTCCTGATTCCATCAGACAACGTTTCAATGCCGGTGTTCTTTCATCTGCTCCAATGATTGCGATTTGCATTTCATCCCTCCTTGCCTTGCAATCGTCTGTTATTACTATATGCGGATGCTCCATTTTGTTACCGACAGCAAAAGAAAACAGAACCGGTTTGCACCGATTCTGTTTTCCTTTATCTGTTTTCTTTTTATCTGCTATTTTTTAAACTGCTACAATAACACCGCCATTATTGGCATACATGGTGCTGACTCCTGCAGTATCTACAATTCTGATATCTTTAAATTTTGCCAGCTTTTCCAATTTTTCTTTTACCTGTTTTGCACGTTCCGGACAATTGCAATGTGCGATGGATAAAATCTTCTTTTCACACTCTTTCGTCCTCTTTACAATTTCATTAACCATATAGTCCAATGCCTTTGTCATTCCTCTTGCCTGTCCCAGCTGACAGATTGTACCCTCGGGCGTGGCCCCCATTACCGGCTTGATATTTAATGCCCCGGCAACCCAGGCTTTCAGGTTACTGAGTCTGCCGTTTTTACGCAGAGTCTCTAAAGTCTCTAATACAAAGAAGGTCTGCTGGTCTTTAATATATTTTTCTGTCTCAGCAACCACTTCTTCAAAGCTCTTTCCGGCTTCCTCTGATTCCTGTATCTTTTCTGCAATCAGAGTCTCTCCAATGGATGCGGAACAGGAATCAAATACATGAATCTGTTTTGCCCTATGTTCTTCTAAATAAAGCTTCTTTGCCAGCTCTGCACTGTTATAAGAACCGCTTAATTTACTGGAAAGTGTTACTACATATACATGCTCTGCTTCTCCTAAATATGCTTCCACATATCTCTGTGGAGATGGGCAGGATGACTTCGGGCTATGCCTGCTTTCCTTTACCCTGCGAATAAACTCCAGTTGATCAAAGGATTCATCATCCACCACATGGTATCCATCTACCTCAAGCTCTAACGGAACAGACTGGAATCTTCCATCTGCTTTCATATCATCAAATAACTCTCCACAGCTGTCTACTATGATTTTGTAGCTCATTTTCTATCCTCCTGATTGCGTGGTCATCTCTCTTATAGTATGTACGCAATGTTTAAAATTATATATTATGTTTTCCTTTGTAATAACAAGTAGTTTTCATTACTACGTCATATTATCATAAATATTACGTTTTGAAAAGAGGATATTTAAATTTTTATAATATTTCACAAATATTTTATTTTTTCAGGAAAGTAAGTACCCGCATTGTCTCATTTTTCATATAAAATAAGGAACTATCCCCGGTATAATAATCCCCGATATGCCCTTCTTCAATGAAAAACTGCTGTGCCTGCCCATAAACTGCCTCATCCTCAAACTTCATCTGTACAGGGTGGCTGTCAAGCTCTGTAAATAATGCTCCGATATCTTCCGGATACCAGTCCTTAAAATAACAATTTTCCTGCACAAAATAACTGTCATCCAGGCAATTGCATTCCGGCAATGAAAAATTCACATTGGGACTGTGGGTCTGAAATAACTCTTCTGTAGTTGCAGTAAAAAAGCAATAATCTACCACTTCAGCTACATCTCCGAAGTCATCCGGACTGTTGGAAGTTGGATTACCCCAGGTAGTATCCATATAATAATAGGCTCCATCCAGTTCGATGAGATTCCATGCATGTGGTTCTCCATTGGCAGTTCCTGTCACTATCGTACATGGAATATCTAATAAATCCATCAGATATTTTGTGGCACAGGCATAGCCCTGGCACACCGTTCTTCCCTCTAGAAATACACTGATGATATTCTGATTATTCTCTGCATTAAGGTCATAATTTACCGTACGCACCAGCGTATCAAATATAAACCGCGCTTTCTGGTAATCACTGTCCTCGGATGAAATGCCGCCAAGCAGTACGTCGACCTTTTCATCAATTGCCGCCTGTGTCTCCTGTCTTGCAGCTTCATCCATTGTATACTTCGGTGCAAACTTAAGCCCGGTCAATACACCCGCACGGGAATATTCCGTATAGGAATAGCCATCCACCCAGAAGAGTCCACCATAGTCTGCCATAATTGCTTCATACATTTTTGCCAGTACGTCTTTATCTAATGTAGCAACTGCCACCTCTTCCCGATGATTTAAAATAGCATCCAGCATCTCATCATAAACAAGCTGTTCTTCTTCCGTAAGCTGGCCATATACATATTTTTCCTCTGAAACCGACTCTACCGGAAGCAAGGTATTATCCGGTATCTGTCCATTGATATCTTCTACTACTTCATCTACCCATTCTTCAACGGATGACGTATTACAGCCGGTAAACAGAAATGCCATAAGTATTCCTGCAATACCGGTTAATAATCTTTGTTTTCTCATATCATTTCCTTTCGATCTGCTTCTTTTCATAGACATTCTACAATACTTTCTCTGTTTTTTCTATCCGGTTTGTGTTACACTTTAAAAATGAGGAGGATACTATGATTGCAATACAACTTTTACAAGTAAAGGATTTTATGAATAAATTACTTCGCACGGATTTATTTGACCACTTCTTATTATCAGAAGCTACCATCCGTGGAAAAGGTTCCTATGAAATCGACGGACATCTTGTACCGGATTTCTACAGTCCGGAAGAACTGGATGAACTGGAACTAACCGGTTTAAGCTGCCTGCCTTTTGGCATGCTGCGTGAAAACTGCTTCGCCCTGATCAAGGGAAAACATACCCCCTCCTATTTCCGCTTTATCTTTCAGCTTTCTCCAAAGAATCTTAAAAATACTCTGGAAGTAAGTAAAAGTGGTCTGACTACCCAGGATTTGAATGGAGTTTTCTTAAACATCAAATTTCAGGATGGTATTCTTTCCTGTACCAATGGTGTATCTTACCGCAGTTTTACCTTAGACCACACCTTCGACCAGGAATGGGATCTGCTGATACGAAAATTTTTTGCCGGGCATGATATCCCCTATACTGATATCAACTAATTTTCTTTACTTTTAAAATAAATTATGCTATTCTAAGCATAGCCGTATGGCTAGATAATTTTTGTGGAGGTACTATAATGAACGGTACAGTTAAATGGTTTAATAACCAGAAAGGTTACGGATTCATCTCTGATGCAGAAGGTAATGATGTATTCGTACACTACTCAGGACTTAACATGGATGGTTACAAATCCTTAGAAGAAGGCGCAGCAGTAGAATTTGACGTAACAGAAGGCGCTAAAGGTCCTCAGGCAACTAATGTAACAGTAATTAAATAGTTGCAATAATCAAGGTTTTTCAATGTACCTTTCTCAGATATAGAATTTGATTTTTAATAATGATTTTTTATGTTGATTAAGATATAACGAACGAATTTGATTAAGAAAAATGGGATTGCTTCCTTCGGTATTATTACCGTTGGCTGCAATCCCGTTTTCTTACCTGTATGCAAACAACATAGAAACTGCTGCTCCGATAAAAATAAAGAAATCGGAAATATTAAATACAATTCTTGAAAAGCGTTTCCACGGTGTATCAAAGCGGATATAATCCACCACATGCTTCTTATGAATTCTGTCCCAGAGATTACTTAATCCGCCGCCAACCATCATACTCATACCGGTTTTCAGTCCTGTATTTCCTTTTCTTAATACAAATCCATATATGGTCATCAGTCCTGCCATGCATGCACTGTGTAACCCCAGCATAATTTTCGGTTTCTTCGCTAAAAGATTCAATGCGGCTCCATTGTTATAATATTTTTCAATTACAACCGGAAGCTTTGGAACTCTTCTTTCTTTTCCCAACGGCTCCTTCTTATCAATCCGCTGCTTGATTCCTTCATCCAGCCCAAAAATGGATACCACCAGTAATAAATATTTCATGGAAACTCCTCCTTCTTTTGTCCTGCCTGATTCCTTCTACCCTTTTCTTTCTATTCCGCCTGCTCTATAATTCTATGTCAGCAATCACATCCCGCAGTGCTTTTGCTGACGCATGAAGCCTTGCCCGCTCTTCTTCGTCTAATGACACCGGAAGAATCTGCTCCACGCCACCGGCATCCACCACTGCCGGCATGCTCAGCACGATATCGGAAATGCCATATTGCCCATGCATCAGACTGGACACCGGAAGCACCGAATGTTCATCCCGGACAATACATTCACAAATCCGCTTAATCGCCATTGCAATCCCATAATAGGTTGCCTGCTTACGCTCTATGATTTCATAAGCACTATTCTTTACTTCTTCATATATACGCTTCGTATGACTTTCATATTCCTCATAGCCACGCAGCTTATAAATCTGTTCCAACGGAATACCGGATACGTTGGCAGAACTGAATACCGCCACCTCGCTGTCTCCGTGTTCTCCTACAATAAATGCATGCACACCACGATTGTCAATGCCAAGCTGTTTTCCCAGCATATTTTTTAACCGGGCAGTATCCAATACAGTTCCGGAACCGATTACCCGGTTTTCCGGAAAACCGGATAATTTCAATGCTGCCAGCGTCAGTATATCCACCGGATTCGATACGATGAGTAATATGCCACGACACCTTCTGTTAGCAATTTCCGGGATAATATTTTTGTAAATGGCTACATTTTTCTTTACCAGCTCAAGCCTTGTTTCTCCCGGTTTCTGGTTCGCTCCCGCCGTAATGATAATAATGTCGGCATCCACAATGTCATCATAACTGCCGGCATATATTTTCATCGGTGCAGCAAATGGCATTCCATGGCTGATATCCATGGCCTCTCCTTCCGCTCTTGCTTTATCCACATCAATTAAAACCAGTTCAGAAAAGAGCTTGCTCTGCATCAGTGTAAATGCAGTGGCAGAGCCGACAAACCCACATCCGATAATGGCTGCCTTTCGTAAATCAATTGCATGTTCCTGTTTCATCTTTACCCTCCTGCTTCGTGCTTTCTATATAGAATCCCACAGAAGCAGTTATTCTATGCAAACAAGAACCTCTTATGTCCGGCGCAATTGTTCGAAGGTCTGATAGAGATTTAATGTTCCATAGCCCCATTCCCGGTTCGGATAGACTCTGCTTTCCAGCCGCACCGCGCCGCGGATAAAATCATTTTTAATTTCTGCATTTGTAATATCAGTATTATAACCACGCTCTACTGCCCATTCCAGATACAGTGCTGCAGCTCCTGCAGTAATTGCCGCTGCAATGCTGGTACCACTTCTTGCCTCAAAACGGTTGCCCGGTGCCGGTCCAATTACATTGACACCCGGTGCTGCAAAATCCGGCTTTACCTGTCCTGATGCAGTGTATCCTCTGCTGGAATTCAGATAAATACTGCCATTTCCTGCATTGTATCCACCTGCTGTCATCGGTGCAGCTGCATTTCCCGGCATGGTAATCGTCGTATCCGGATTAGAGCGGATAAAGGAAATATCACCGGCAATCAGTCCGGTAATCGGAAGCCACATGTGATATCTTCCTTCTATACTGTAATTGCCATTTACCTCAATCGTCCAGATGCCTCTGGTGGGCCGGTCAAACCGGATATAAATAAGCTGATCTCCTGTGGCAGTGCCAACAATGCGGTAATCAATGGTAACCTGTGTATTTTCAAATACAAAACGGTATACCTCTCTGCCATCCTGCTGCACCCGGACACCTGCCGTCCGCTCTCCCGTTGGCGATATAATCTGCACCGAATAAAGCTCCGGAGCCTTTGCCCACATTTCAATATGGAAACCCTCCACTGGATCTTCAACATTTACTTCTACCACATCACTCTGCTGCCCGAATGCAACTTCTCCGTAATAATGATGTCTGGCAGTAGCTTCATTCCCTGCTGCTACCACAACTGCCGTATTACGCTTTAAGGAAACATAATTAAGATAATACGAAATCACACTGTTTCCACTGTGATCCCCGGAATTGCTTCCAAGCCCAAGATAAATCACCAGAGGGCGGCGATATCGTTCCGCCAGTCTGGTCAGATATGCCACCCCCGCCATAATATCATTTTCCTGATAAGCCTTTGCACCTTCCGGAATATAATAAAAACGCCTTAAATATTCCTTTGCCGGCTTCAGCTTTACCATGGCAATCTGTGCATAGGGTGCTACTCCGGCAAATTTCTCCGAAAGTTTTTCGCTTCCTGCCGCAAGACCTGCCATAAAGGTACCATGTCCTTCTTCATCCCGGTGAGGTACTACCCGAAGAGGTGCATCTGTTAACAATGCCATATCGATCTGTTCTTTTGTATATTCCGTTCCATAGAGGAATCCCTCTGGTGTATCTCCGCTTTGAATGCTCTGATCCCAGATTCTTAATATACGGCTGCTGCCATCGGAATTACGGAATACTTCATTCTGATAATCAATTCCGGTATCCACAAATCCAATCAGAACACCCTGCCCTCTCAAAGCAAGATTTGGCTGACTCTGTACCTTTATGATTCCGCCTGCCTGCAATGCCTCTTCGTCTAATGTGGTAAAACATTTTGGAATTGCCGAATAGGTATACTGGTCAATATCCAGCTTCGGCAAGCCTGCACTCTGCAAATAGACTACATTAAAATCTTTATCAATATTCTGGATACAGTCTTCCGGAAGATATTCATTTTCAAGTCTCAGATAGGAAACCAGAAGGTCGTAATATTCTTCCGAGTATGGTGCGTCTTTACAATCTTCCATATAAGCTCCGGCACTTATTTTCTTTTATTTTATTCGTTTACCGGTAATGCTGCCACTCCACGCATAGTGATAAGCGGACCGCCCTTTTTCTCAATATAATCTCTTGTAATCGTTACCTGGCCGATGTTTTCGTCCTTTGGAATCTCATACATGATATCTAACATAAATTCTTCAATAATGGAACGAAGTGCTCTGGCTCCGACCTTCTTCTCTTTTGCTTTCTCTGCAATTGCCCGCAATGCATCCTCTTCAAATACAAGATTCACTTCGTCTAATGCCAGAAGCTTCTGATACTGCCTGATGATAGCATTTTTCGGCTCCTTTAAAATACGAACCAGCATATCAACGGTAAGCGATTCCAAGGTAAAGAGAATCGGAAGTCTTCCGATAAACTCCGGTATCATTCCAAACTTCTTTACATCTTCTACCGTTACTTTCTGTAACAGATTCTCATCATTATCATATTTATCCTTCAAATCTGCCTGGAAACCAATGGATGCCTGCTTATTGAGACGTTCTTTGATAATCTCTTCAATATCCGGGAAAGCTCCACCACAGATAAAAAGAATATTCTTAGTGTTAACGGTAACCATCGGAACCATGGCATTCTTGCTGCTGGCTCCCACCGGCACTTCCACTTCTGCTCCTTCAAGAAGCTTTAACATTCCCTGCTGTACGGATTCTCCGCTGACATCACGCTGGTTGGTGTTCTTCTTCTTGGCAATTTTATCAATCTCATCAATGAAAATAATGCCATGCTCTGCCCGCTCTACATCATTGTCTGCGGCTGCAAGCAATTTGCTGACAACGCTTTCGATATCATCTCCGATATAACCTGCCTCGGTTAAGGAAGTCGCATCTGTAATTGCCAGTGGCACATCCAGAAGTCTTGCCAGTGTCTTCACCAGATAAGTCTTACCACTTCCGGTCGGTCCAATCATTAACATATTGGATTTCTCGATTTCAATATCATCCATCGTATCGGTTGCCACACGTTTATAGTGATTATAAACTGCCACAGACATTACCTTCTTGGCATATTCCTGTCCAACTACATATTCATCCAGGCTTGCCTTAATCTTATGTGGTGCCGGAATCTTCTTAATATCTAATTTCGGAGCTTCTGCTTTCTCTTCTTTGGTTTTCTTTTTCTTAATCTTCTGACTCTGCGGCATAAAGCCCTGCAGATCAGAAAGATTAATCATACTGATATTGGGCATCTGACCATTTGGCATAAAATCACCCATTGGAAATCCTGAGTTATTCATGCTGTCGAAGGTTCTCTGCATACAGTCTTTGCAAATGCAGATATTATTCGGAATCTTTATCATCTGACCGGCAACGCTTTCCGGTCTGCGGCAGATGTAACAGATTTCTTCGTATTCATCCTTCTTCTCATCTGTGTTCTCTTTCGTTGCGTCCTCTACAGTATCTATATTTTCAAGTTCTCTCTTGTCTTTATTCTCTGCCATATCTGATTCTCCTATTCTCTCAAATCTGTTTTAAGATTCTAAAACATTGCTTTTATTATAATTCAAGCCGGTTTTAATCTCAACCTTCGCAGCCATAATTTTATAAAATCTTCATATATGACAAAACCTGATGTTTTTTACTATTTTTCGAAATTTGCAACCGTTATTTGACATTATTCCATATTAATGATAAACTTTCTACGTAATTTATTAAATTTTTATAAACCAAGGAGGACTTGAAAATGGGCGTTGCATCATTAGTATTAGGAATTATTGCAATCGTTGTTGATGTATTCACTATTGGTGTTTACGGATGGATTGGAGCAATCTTAGGTCTTATAGGAACTATCTTAGGTGCTATCGGACATAAGAATCAGGCTAAATGTGCTACCGGCGGACTTGTATGTTCTATCATCGGATTAGTATTAGGCTTACTGCTTTACATCGCATGTGTTGCATGCGTTGCATCTGCAGGTTTGTTATAATAGAACCGACTTTTTAAAAGGGTGATACTATGTCGATTTATCTTAACATTCTGGGATTTCATATCCCATCATACGGACTTATGATTACCCTTGGGGTAATCCTTGCAAATGTATTTGCACTTTACCCCCTTAAGAAATATAAGTTGATTTTTGATGATTTTCTTATATTAGAAGCATACACATTACTTGGCGCCTTTATAGGCGCCAAGCTTTTGTATCTTATCATTTCTTATCGGGAAATTGACTGGTCCCGTTTTTTAGAACCCAAGTATTTTAATTATATCATGTCAAGTGGATTTGTATTCTATGGTGGACTCATTGGCGGACTTCTCTGCTTTCTTTTTGCTGGAAAATTCCATCATATCAACAGCAAGCCTTATATTACACACCTGATTTATCTGATTCCATGGATTCACGGTTTCGGACGCATCGGCTGTTTTCTTGCCGGCTGCTGTTATGGCATTCCATATGACGGTCCTTTTGCTGTACAGTTTCCGGAAGGCTCTCTGGCACCATCGGATACGACACTGTTTCCGGTTCAGTTAGTAGAAGCAATCTGTCTTCTGATTCTTGCGATTGTACTTGCTGTGCTGGATTTAAAGAAATCTTATCCCCATACCATTGCCATTTATTTCATCGTCTATGGTATTCTCCGGTTCCTGTTAGAATATGTGCGTTACGATGCCGTCCGCGGCCATCTTTTAGCACTCTCCACTTCCCAGTGGATTAGTCTTGGATTCGTAGTGGGAACCGTATGCTATCTTATCCGGGCGGCACATAAGCAAAAGAAAGATATGGTTCCATAACGGGAAACAAAAAATCCTGCAATATGGAAGTTTGTTCTTACATACTTTCCATACTGCAGGATTTTTTATAAATTTGAATGTGCTTTCGAAACACATTCTGTCATGCTCTTTTCAAAGCTTTATCACAACTCTTATAACAGTTCTTTTAAGATTTTATTTACCATTCCAGGATTTGCTTTACCCTTCATGGCTTTCATGGTCTGACCTACTAAGAAGCCAATTGCCTTTTCTTTCCCATTGCGGTAATCTTCTACCGACTGTGGATTCTCTTCGATGACTTTGGCAATAGTATCACGCAATGCACCTTCGTCATTTACAGTCTTTAATCCATGCTCTTCTACATATTTATCCGGGTCGATATCCTCTGCAAAAATCTGCTCAAATACTTCTTTTGCCACATTGCCATTGATGGTTCCGGCATCAGTAAGCTCGATTAATTTTGCCAGATTTTCCGGTGAAAATGCGATATCCTCCGGGTCTTTATTCTGCTCCTTTAAGATTCGCATGGTCTCACCCATCAGCCAGTTGGATACTTTCTTTGGCTTATTGCAGATTGCAGTTGTTGCCTCAAAAACATCTGCCATTTTCTTTGCAGATGTTAAAATGTTGGCATCATATTCCGGCAGGCCGAATTCATCCTGATAACGCTGACGTTTTGCTTCCCGAAGCTCCGGCTGACTGTCTTTTATGCGCTGTAACCATTCATCACTGATAACGATTGGAACCAAATCCGGTTCCGGGAAATAACGGTAATCCTGTGCATCCTCTTTGGAACGCATGGCATAGGAATATCCCTGGTCATCATTCCAGCGTCTGGTCTCCTGAACCACCTTTTCGCCAGACTCAATCAAATCAATCTGTCTTGCTGTCTCTGCTTCAATGGCTCTTGCAATTGCTTTAAAGGAACCGATATTTTTCATCTCGGTACGGGTACCAAATTCTTTTGCTCCTACTTCACGGACAGATAAGTTGACATCTGCACGCATGGAGCCTTCCTGCATCTTACAGTCGGATGCACCAAGATACTGCACAATCATTCTTAATTTATCAAGATAAGCAATGACTTCCTCTGCAGAACGCATATCCGGCTCAGATACAATCTCAATCAGTGGCACACCGGACCGGTTATAGTCCACCAGGGAAACATCTTCCCAGTCATCATGGACTAATTTTCCCGCATCCTCTTCCATATGAATCTCATGGATTCCAATGGTTTTCTTTCCTTCGGAAGTCTCAATCTCAATGCCGCCATCGTGGCAGATTGGAAGATAAAGCTGGGAAATCTGATAGTTCTGAGGATTGTCCGGGTAGAAATAGTTCTTCCGGTCAAATTTACAATACTGGTTGATTTCACAATTCATGGCAACACCTACTGCCATGGCATATTCTACCACCTGTTTATTTAAAACCGGAAGAGAGCCCGGCATACCGGTACAGACCGGACAGGTGTGTGTATTTGGCGCACTTCCGAATGCAGTAGAACAGCCACAGAAGATTTTGGTCTTAGTTGCCAGTTCCACATGGACTTCCAGTCCGATGACGGTTTCATACTGTTTACTCATAATCTTCTTTCCTCCTATTCTGCTGCTAACGGGCTGTGCTGATATGGTCTTGTCTGTTCAAAGGCATAAGCGGCACGGATGATATTCTTCTCCTTGAAGCAGTCTCCAATCAACTGCATGCCAATCGGAAGTCCCTTGCTGTCGATGCCGCATGGCAGGCTGATTCCCGGAAGTCCTGCCAAGTTCACCGATACGGTATAGATATCGCCTAAATACATTTTCAGCGGGTCGCTTAAGGACTCTCCCAACTTCGGAGCGGTGGTCGGTGCTGCCGGTCCTAAGATAACATCATATTTTGCAAATGCTTTATCAAATGCCTGCTTAATCAATGCTTTCGTACGCAGTGCTTTCAGATAATATGCATCATAATAACCGGAACTTAAAACAAAGGAGCCTAACATGATACGACGTTTTACTTCTGCTCCGAAGCCTTCGGAACGGGATTTCTTATACATGTTGTGAAGTCCTTCGTAGTCTTTCGTACGATAGCCATATTTTACGCCATCAAAACGGGCAAGGTTGGAGCTTGCTTCTGCATCTGCAATTACATAGTAAGCAGGGATTGCATATTCTACCAGGCTCAAATCGAACTCTTCTACGATAGCACCTTTTTCTTCTAATTTCTTAGCGGCTGCTAAAATAGCATCCTTTACTTCTGCATCCAGTCCTTCTCCAAAATAATCTCTTGGAATACCGATTTTCATTCCTTTCACATCATCGACTAATGCACTGGTAAAATCGGTCTCTTCTCTCTGAATGGAAGTAGAATCCTTTTTATCATAGGAAGTAATTGTCTCTAAAATGGTTGCGCAGTCTGTCACATCTTTGGCAACCGGTCCTATCTGATCCAAAGAAGAACCATAGGCAATCAGCCCATATCGGGATACGGTTCCATAGGTTGGCTTAATTCCTGTGACACCACAAAATGCACTCGGCTGACGGATGGAGCCACCTGTATCAGAACCCAATGCATAGAAGCACTCTTCTGCTGCTACTGCAGCACAGCTTCCGCCGGATGAACCGCCCGGTACATGTTCGGTATTCCATGGATTTTTGGTCTCTCCAAAAGCAGAGGTCTCTGTGGTACTTCCCATGGCAAACTCATCCATGTTGGTCTTTCCAAGAATTACTGCTCCGGCTTTTTCCAGATTTAATACTGCTTCTGCGGTATAAGTCGGAATAAAGTTATATAAAATTTTAGAACTGCAGGTGGTCAGCATTCCTTTTGTGCACATATTATCTTTGATTGCAACCGGAACTCCTGCCAGCGGTCCTGTCAATGTGCCGTCATCAATGAGCTTCTGCACTTCTGCCGCACGCTTCATTGCACCTTCTTCATCTACGGTAACAAAACTGTGTACCGCATCCTCTTTTGCTGCAATGGCATCTAAGGCGGCTCTTGTAGCTTCTTCTACTGATACTTCATGGGCTTTGATTTTCTTTCCAAGCTCTACTGCTGTCAGTGATAATAAATTCATCTTCTGCCGCCTCCTTTACTGATCTACGGTCTTTGGTACAACAAATGCCCGGTCTCTGCGCTCCGGCGCGTTGGCAAGGGTATCCTCGCCGCCGTCACCATTGGTTACTACATCTTCCCGGAATACATTATGCACCGGAAATACATGGGACATCGGTTCTACACCGGATGTATCCAGTTCGTTTAATTTATCAATATAATCTAACATGCTTTCCATGTCTTTTTTTGCTGCTGCTTTTTCCTCTTCGGAAAGCTCAAGCTTTGCAAGGATTCCAACGTATTCCATGGTTTCATCTGAAATCACATTTGCCATTGTTTTTCCTCCTTAATCACGTACTTTGATATGAACTTCTCTTAACTGCTGCTCGGTTACTTCGTTTGGTGCTCCGCACATCAAATCCTGTGCATTTCCGTTCATCGGATAAGCAATGACTTCACGGATATTATCCTCGTTACGCAGTAACATAATCATACGGTCAATGCCAGGAGCCATTCCTGCGTGTGGCGGTGCTCCAAACTGAAATGCATTGTATAATGCGCCGAATTTATTTTTCAGCACTTCTTTATCATAACCTGCGATTTCAAAGGCTTTCTCCATAATCTGCATATCATGGTTACGGACTGCACCGGAGGAAAGTTCCACACCGTTGCAGACGATATCGTACTGGTATGCTAAGATGTCCAGCGGATTCATGGTATTGAGTGCCTCTAAGCCGCCCTGTGGCATGGAGAATGGGTTATGGGTAAATCCGATTTTCTTGGTCTCCGGGTCACGCTCGAACATTGGGAAATCATTGACATAACAGAAACGGTATGCATCTTTCTCAATTAAATCCAGCTTCTCGCCTAATTCATTTCGAATCATGCCTGCATAATATGCGGCACGCTCTTCTTTATCTGCCATGAAGAAAATGGTATCTCCTACTTCAAGACCTGCCAGATTTCTGAATTCTTCTTTCATGTCATCCGGGATAAATTTGTCAATCGGTCCCTTGTAGCTTCCATCTTCTAATACTTCCAGATATCCTAATCCACCCATTCCGATTCCGGTTGCAAATTTCAAAAGTTTCTCATGGAAACCTTTGGACATCTCTGCATGTACGCGGATGGCTCTTACGGTCTTTCCGATAAATGGCTTAAAGGTACATCTCTGGAAGAACTCTGTCACATCGATGATACGAAGTGGGTTCCGAAGGTCCGGTTTGTCACTTCCGAACTCTAACATTGCCTGCTTATAACTGATGATTGGATATGGTGCTTTCGTTACTTTGCTGCCTTCCGGTGCGAATTTCTCAAAGGTTGCAGAAAGTACTTCTTCACCAATCTTAAATACATCTTCCTGGGTTGCAAAGCTCATTTCAAAGTCAAGCTGATAGAACTCTCCCGGTGAACGGTCTGCTCTTGCATCCTCATCACGGAAACATGGTGCAACCTGAAAATATTTATCAAATCCGGATACCATCAGAAGCTGTTTGTACTGCTGTGGTGCCTGTGGCAATGCATAAAATTTTCCTTTGTATTTTCTGGATGGCACGATGTAATCTCTTGCGCCCTCCGGAGAAGATGCACAAAGAATCGGAGTCTGAATCTCTAAGAATCCCATTTCTGTCATTTTCTCTCTTAAGAATGAAATTACCTTGGAACGGAAAATAATATTGTCTTTTACTTTCTGGTTTCTTAAATCCAGATAACGGTATTTCAACCGGACATCCTCGCGGACTTCCTTACTGGTCATTACTTCAAATGGAAGCTGTGTATAAACCTCTCCTAAAATATCTACGCTCTTTGCCTCTAATTCAATGGTTCCGGTCGGAATCTTTGGATTGTAGGTCTCTTCATCTCTTTTTTCAATCAGACCTTCTATGGAAACTGCCTGCTCCTTGCGGATTCCCTCTAACAGTTTTCCATCCCGGATTACAATCTGCATTACTGCATACATATCTCTTAAATCAATAAAGGATACGCCGCCATGATCACGGATATTCTCTACCCAGCCTGCTACCCGAAGTGTCTTTCCAATGTCGTTTTCGCTTACCTGATTTAAGGTTACGTCTCTGTAAATGTTGCTCATCTTATCTACTCCTTTTCTGATATGATTGTCAGCCCGGAGTATAAAAATAACCCCGGAATACTGACTCGTATTCCGGGGCGAATAATCTTCTTATCCGCGGTACCACCCGCATTGGAAAATGAATGCTTCATCTTCCCTCTCTTCGTGCGTAACGTGCACTACGTACTGACCTACTGTAATTCAGCCAGTCGGCTCCAGAGTGTTCCCTTTGCTTTCTCTTCCAAACAGCGCTCTCAGTCGGTGACGCTGTATTCCTGTCGGCCTCTAAAAGTAAGAGTCTCTTTCCCAGCTTTTGCAACTATATCTCCTAGTTGTTGACTATGATAGCACTGCTTTTTTTGTTTTGCAAGTATTTTTTACAAATCTGATGCTATTTTTTCACTATGTTCTTTATATTATCCAATTTTATTTTATATAATGAACATAATCTGTTTTTCTCGGAGCGGCGTCTTTTGCCGGTTCTTTTGCATAGCCGATGACACAGTTTCCAATGCCTTCGTAATCTCCTTCAATGCCAAGTTCCTTTAAGATTGCTTTTCCTTCTTCCCGCTCAAAAGTCTCTTTGGCACGGTGAATCCAGCAGCTTCCAAGGCCTAAGGAATGTGCTGCCAGCATCAGATTGCCCATAACGAGGCTTCCATCATAAAGATAGGTAGGACGGCTCTTATCTGCTAACACCACCAGTACCACCGGTGCTCCATAAAACGGATCGCCGGTTGTTCCCATAATCTCAGCATTTACCTTGGAAAGTCTGTCCCTTACTTCTTTATTGGTAACTGCAAGTATAATCGGTGACTGCCTGCCCATTCCGGTAGCCGCATAGGTTCCGGCTTCCACTACTTCTGCAATCAGCTCTTCCGGCACCATATCTTCCTTATAACCTCTGATACTTCTTCTTGTCTCCATTGCTTTTATGATATCGTTCATTTCTTACTGCTCCTTTCTGATGCTCCGGCGGAAAATTTCATCCGCCTCTTTTACTACTTTTATTTCTCCGGTCTCGATCATATGATTGATGCGGTTCATATACCAACTGTCACTGATTCCAAGGGGATATTTTAACAACAGATTTCCAATGAGTCTTGCCTGTATGATTTCGCCCTCCGGCAGTTCTCTTCGAATCAGGAAATCATAAAAATCCTCTTTTACGCCCACCAGACAGCCATTTATCAGAACCCGAAGGGGTGCATCCTCTTCCTTAAGTTCGTCCCATCTGGATGCAAATACTTTCTGCTCATGCTCTGAAAGTTCTTTTTCCAATGGAAGAAAACGATAAAACTGTCCGGCATCTACTTCTCCCCAGGAGGAATAGCGTACTGTCGTATTCTCTTCTTCTCTTACATAATCCGGCAGCCGCACCACGGATATCGCGCATTCATATTTCCGCAGCACACTGACTGCATGGCAGAGTCCGCACAGGGAATAAGGCTTGTTACTGTACCAGATACGAAAAGATTCTCCCTGCTTTGCAAACTGCTCCATCCGCTGCAGCTCTTTTACATAGGTTTCCACTGCCTGCTCTAATTCTTCCCGCTCCTCTTTTTCATCCTCATTCCAATAGACACCATACTGCTCTAAGATTATCTTCTTCCGATATGTACCATCCAGCGGTTCCCTCAGGCTGCCAATGTCCAACATAAATGGCAGTATAATGACCTCCGCAGAAGTTCCGCCAACTGCTTCTCCTGCAAACATGTCTTCAAAGGTGGCTTTGTCCGGCTTTTCCCCAAGCCATGCGGTTGGTCCATCCTCATAATCCGGCTGCCGATAGTTCTTCGCAAGCTTCATGGCTCCGCCTTCGCTCTCGCCAAATAAGATTTCTATCATCTACACTTCTCCCTGCTCTATGAGATATTCTAAGAATGCTTCGCATCCGCGTGTTACATCCGCATAAGTCTTATCGAACCTGCCGCTATACCATGGGTCAGATATTGCTGCCTGCTCTCCGGCAAAGGAAAGCAGCATGGATATTTTACCGCCACGATGCCCGGTTATCCGCTCGATTTCCCGGATGTTGCTTTCGTCCATCCCTATGAGGTAATCATAAATCTCATAATCGGATTTTGTCAACTGTCTCGCCCGCTTGTCCCGAAAATCGGTCTCCGGCGTATTCCCGATTCCATGCTTCTTAAGCTCCGCCTGCGCCGGCGGGTAAATCGGATTCCCAATGCCATTCCAGATTTCTTCGGTGCTGGTGGCAGCCGAGGCTATCTCGAAGCGGTCGGTGAGACCTCGTCTGGCGACGAGGTCCTTTAGGATGAATTCTGCCATGGGGGAACGGCAGATGTTGCCTAAACAAATGAAGAGAACTTTAATCATAGTTTTGTTTACTCCTTGTTTTGTCCCGGGATGCTCTGTTTTGCAAGGGTTTCTAGGATTCGTGTAGTTTGCTCTGAAATTACGGATTGTGGTAAATCAGAGCAGAATTGAACAAGTTGTTACTACCTGTTAGTAGTAAAGTTGGTAGTAAAACGGGTTTGGGTTACTACTAAGGATTTTAGAGTCTTCCATGACATTTTTTATATTTCAGCCCACTACCACATGGACACTTTTCATTAGGATAAATCTTTTTCTTTTTTCTTTCCTTTACAGGAAATTCAACCGGCAAAGGTACTACCCCTTTAGTAAGCAATTCTAATTCTCTTAACCTATAAAGGTATTCTGAAATAACCAAAATTGCTTGAAACATACTTAATGCTTCGATTTCAAATTCAAGCAGATATTCAGACAGTTTCTTTTCTCTCTTTTTAGGATCTGGAATATATATTATTTTTTGAGTTGATGTTTCATACTCAACATCATTATGTCCTATTGCATTCCGAAGTTTTTGATTATACTTTACCTCTATCGTACGCATATAGAGTTCATTCTTGTTATATAAATGAAATCTATTAGCTTTTGTCGCAGTTATAAACTTATCCAAAGAAACAATTCCTGCATTGTTCGCAATAAAATCGTTCGCATCACCTCTATTTTTTATATTATCAATTGCCGCTGGAATAATCAGAAGATTTCCTAACGTCTCATATGAATCTAAATAAAACTGCTTTACATCTTCATAAGTGCTTGTTGTAGTTCCCTCTACTTCAAAATCTACACTTCCTTCATCACAAAATTGTAACGACAAAGCTGGAAGCAAATAAGGATAAGCCACTACAAACTCGCCTAATAGAGTGTTAATCTGTTCCTGCATCTGTTTTAACGAATACCCATCATGTGTATTAAGATATTCTATAAGACAATTCATTTTTTCTTTATCTAATTTCAAAATATCAGATCCAATTTGTGGAAAATCCAAAATGACTGGTTTTAGCGGTGACAGGAATCCATGAACTTCAATCATGCGAACTGCTCTCATTATTTCAAGTTCATTTCTACACATTATATATTCTTCTGGAAATAGTTTCTTTATCTCTTGTTTAAGATATTCTTGATTTCCATCTTTATACAATTGTAAAACACGTTTATATTGGGGCCACATACTAGCCGTTTGCTTTAGTGTAGTCACACTATCTCCAAAACTCTTATAATTATCAATATCACCACTTTTCTGCTGGTATCTTATAAATGGTGTGATAAAATTTTCCTGTAGGCACCATCCATCACACATCTTAATTGTTGTAAATTCTCCTGAGCACTCTACTACGTAATTTGGAATAGTTGTTGGAGTGGCATTAACTCTTTCAGCATTTTCAAATTCAAATTTAAGTTCCAAGGTATCTTGTCCAATCTTTACTTTTCCTTTTAATGATATACCACACTTTCCGCAAGTTACAGCAATAGGATGCTCATCAAGCCATCCAACCTGCAATCTGATTCTTGTTATACATCCGCAGACTTCACATCTAATAAATTCGTTATATACCAAGTTTTTCACTCCAATCTTTTATATTATGTAATTTTCCTAAAATCGCAGAAAACCTACCAGTTTCATTATATCTGTATAATCAATTTTTTTCCACAAAAAATAACGCCCCAGCCTAAGCCAGAGCGTTACCTATCCTCCATATTAAATTACCTTGAACATTTTCTGTGGCATCGGTTTCTCCTTCTTCTGCTCAGCCTCCGCCTGTGCTTTCCTAAACTCTTCTATCCGCTTCAATTCTTCCTCAGCGTCATCGAATCCGATATGCGTGTACATGTTCATTGTTACACTTATATCCGAATGCCCATGCGGTACTGTAACGTCTTTGGCTTCATTCCCGATTTTGCCATATTTGAGCAATAAGTGTGTCGGCATACATGAGGTGTAATGTTTGGCATCTGTACTCTGTAAATATCATTATATCTGCCTACCATATGATTGAAGCGGTGCTGCCAATGCATTGCAACAAGTGGCATTCCATTATCATCGTAGAATAGAAAGCCGCTATATCCGTCTATAGATTTCTCCACTTTCGGTGCCTCTCTATCCTCGATGATTGCCTAAAATATCTGTGCCACATCCTCTGTAATTGGCAATACCCTGATTCCTGCATCCGTCTTTGTGGTTTCTATGATATATCGCATATCCGAAGTTCTCTGCAACTGATTGTCGATATTTACAGTTCTGTTCTCAAGATCAATATCCTTCAGTGTCAATCCGCAAAATTCAGATATTCGCATTCCCGTATGAAATAATATGTACACCACTTCATAATATTTGCAGTACACCACATCTTCATGCACAAACTTTAGGAACTTTCTCATCTGGTCTTTTGTAATTGCCTCTCTTGTGACTGCATCATTTACCAATACTCCGGCAAGCTGAAATCCAAATGGATTTTTTACCAGAATGTCATCATCCACCTCCATCTGAAAAGCTGGTCGCAGCACTCCCCGGATGGTATGAATGGAACTGTAGCTTTTCCCATCCTCCTGCTGCAATTTGATAAGGAATAGCTTTGCATCGGAAGTTTTCACACTTCGTATCGTCTTTTTGCCAAATACTTCCTTCGCAAGTAATCTCTGTACTGTAACACATCCCTGTTGGCAGACTGATTCCCTTCTGTGCAGATAATTCCTGTACACTCATAGTTGTTTTTTCCATAAGATGTTGCTCCTTTCGTAGATTTTGTTGCATCTGTCTCTTCAATAGTCATTTCTCTGCTACCGCTCTTGGCGGCTACCAGTCCCTGCAGTAACAAAGGCTTGTTCATTGAGAACGGTATGAAATTGTCAAGGTACAAATCCGTTACATCATTTTGTGTAACTTTTTATTGTTTTCATGAATATTTTAAGCTATAATGTAACCGGAGTTCAAAAACTGACGGTAACGCTAACGGTTACGAATTAACGATTGGAATGAGGTATGATATGCCATTAAACTGGAATGATGAAACTATTCCATCAGAAGCAGATAAAACAACAGATATATTTGGATTTAAAGAGGTCGGTGGTGTCGGTCAACTGATTTACCATCCTTTCCGCTTCAAGAAATATGAACTTGATATTGATAAAAGCGATGATTATTGCGCAACACCATTTTGCCGCCCAGGATATGAACCCATCTTTCCTAAAGAAGATTTTCTTTCTGGACAGGGACTGCTTACCAGCCTTTGCAATCTGGCAATGCAGATAAACAACTTTGATAATAAAATTCCATATACGCAGCTCATCATGGAATGGTGTACAAATAATATGCATCCATATAATATTGACTTCATCTATTCTGAATTGAATGAATCATTTGATATAAATAGCTTCGATGCAGAAATGGTAGAAAGAGACGGAACATTTGAGATTAACACCTTCCTAGATGATCTTGGAAAATTATATAATGCAGTCATGTTTTATGTTGCTCTCGAAGGTGTCTGTATTACCGATGACGAATCTGCATATGATTTATCCAAAGAAGGGAAATACTTTGAGGAATACTCTTTCTTTGATAACTATAAGCATCCTATCGTTGCAATACCAGATGACTTAGATTATGGGGATACAAAAGGAAATCTCATAGAAGAAATGCAAATTGATAATGAGTACATTAAAAATCATCCGGCAGATAAACCTCCAATCGTAGAATTCGCCACTACACCATATGACGATTACGATGAATTACGGAATGCACTTATTGACATTATTCCGGAATTTACCATGAAATTAAAGGTAGATTCACGCACTAACCGATTAGAATTTTCTACCGATATTAACTCCGTGTTTGATATTGCATGGCTAACACTTGCAAGAATGCTTTCCGAAGATCCTGCACCAGAAGATAAAGGAAAACCGGATAATCGTCCAGAGGGCATTATGATTCGTTGTCGGAACTGTGGTAAATTCATAATACGAAAGAGCAACCGCCAGGAATTTTGTGATGCCGAAGAATGCCAGAAGGTTCGAAATGCCCGAAAGCAAAAAGCCTATCGTGAGCGAAAAGCCATCGAAAAGGCTCAAAAAAGCAAGAAAAAAGCACATTAATTTATATAATTTTGCGGAAAGACAAATAGAACATTGTATCTAATATTAGCTAGTTATATGTAATTATGTGCTATGATATTATATAAAATATGTTAAAAGACACAGGAATCCCCCCTATGCAATTTCGCGAAAAAACGTGTGTGAGGGGGCATCGGTCTTATACTAAATAAGTTGTGAAAATTATTGCTCCCCTGGGAGCTGAATGTGGAGGATATAAAGATGGCAGTTAGTAGTATTGAAGAAAACGTTGAGGACATAGCCAAAGAATGGTTAAAAAAATTCGGTGTTAAGTATTACACAAAAACCGAAAGTGTTAATACTGAAATAGATACGGCATTGATCAACGCTCCAAGTAAAAAAGGGGGCACAGGAAAGAACTTTCCTGATATTAAATGCTTTATTGATTATAAAGGACGGAAGCTTCCTGTAATGATTGAAGCTAAAGGCAAAAAGACTGACTTAGAAAAACTTAACGTTATGGGTGAGGTAGATAATTACAATAAAGATGATTCCCCAAATTACACCAATATCGCTAAATATGCGGTTAATGGTGCTGTTCATTATGCTACCGCTATTGTAAATGGTACTGACTCATACAAAGAAGTTATCGCCATTGGAATAACTGGATGGAAAGAAGAAAAAACTACTAAAATTGCTTTGAAGGTTTTTTATGTTTCAGATGAAAATTACAATGTACCAAAACAAGTAGGTACATACGAAGATTTATCTTTTCTAGCTGGGGCTGAACTAGATGATTTTATGGATAAAATTGATGCGCTTTATCTTACTGAAGAAGAAAGAGAAAAACTAACTCTAAAATTAGAAGCTCAGATTGAAACAAATTTAAAAAATCTCAACCAAGAAATGAGAGATGCTTATAGTATTAGCGAAGCATATCGTGTGAAACTAATTTCTGGTATGATCATTGCCGGATTGGGTGTTATTGAAAATGGAACAACTCTTGTTGCACCATTAGAAATTTCTGATTTAAGAAGCAAGCAAGATAAATATCAACACGATGGCAAAATAATAATGAACACAATAGAAGCATATCTTAATAGTAAAGATATTCCTAAAGAGAAAGTGGAACTTATAAAAACCAATTTTGAACAAGTATTTGTTCAAACTGATTTATATAAAGAATATCAACCAGGCGAAAGTCGATTGAAAAAGGTTTATACAACTGTAAAGAAAAATATCGTTCCCTTCTTTACAAAACAAAAATACCATCTCGATTTCACAGGGAAACTTTTTAATGTTCTTAACGATTGGGTAAAGGTTCCTGATGGAGATCAAAATGATGTTGTTCTTACTCCACGTTATGTTTGCGATTTGATGGTTAGATTATGTCAAGTCAATAAGGATAGTTATGTGTGGGATTACGCTGCCGGTTCCGGAGGATTCCTTGTTGCCTCTATGAAAGCAATGATAAAAGATGCTACTCAAATAGAAGACAAGGATGAACGTGATAAAAAGATTAATAAAATTAAGATGAAGCAGCTTCTTGGAGTTGAGCTTCGTCCAGATATGTACACCCTTGCAGTATTAAATATGTTCCTTATGGGAGATGGTTCAACACATATCCTCTGTGATGATTCACTGAAAAACTATTCAGGAAAGTATGAACAAGGTTCTGACAAGGACAAAGATTTTCCTGCTGATGTATTTCTGCTTAATCCACCTTATTCGGCAGAAGGCAAAGGTTTTAATTTTGTAAAATTAGCATTAAGTCGTATGAAAGGTGGATATGCCGCTGTTCTTATTCAAGAAAATGCAGGTAGTGGGGCCGGTGGTTCTTACACACGAGATATACTTGATAATAATACGCTTATTGCTTCTATCAAAATGGGAGATATTTTTTGTGGAAGGTCAAGTGTACAAACAGCAATTTATGTATTCGAAGTAGGACATGCGCATCCTGAAAAAAAGAGGGTTAAATTTATAGATTTCACTAATGACGGATACGCTCGTCAGAGTCGTAAAAAATCTAGTCAAGAAGTTAATTTAAGAAATGTTGATGATGCCATAGGTCGTTATTCTGAAATAGTTGATATCGTTTTAGATTGTGAACCAGATACATCATATTATACAAATGAAAATGGCTTGCTAATTACCGATACTATTACTACACAAGTTTCATTAAGAGAACCCAAAAAAATCTTAGATAAGGTACACGAACGAATAGATCCTCTTCGTGCAGACAAAATCAACTTTGATAAAGATTTAAAAGATACGGAAAAGAAACTAAAAAAGGAGAAAGATCCAGTTAAAGCAACTGCTATGGAAGCTGAAATAGATGTCTTAAAGAAAGCAATAAATGACTTGACTATTAAGATTTCTGCTATTGAACCAGAACTGATTGAAG
Organism: Roseburia amylophila; assembly: GCF_025567465.1. NCBI lineage: Bacteria > Bacillati > Bacillota > Clostridia > Lachnospirales > Lachnospiraceae > Roseburia > Roseburia amylophila. The sequence goes on along the minus strand of NZ_JAOQKI010000018.1, from coordinate 1,387 downwards.
CACAAAAGAATTATAATGATGTGTTTAATAGGATTGGAGCCGATTGGACAATTTCTCAACATAAAGAAATAGATACCATTCCAACAAAAAAAATATTTGAAACAACCATTGCAGACTATTTATCATGGAAAATAAGCCATGCAATTAAGGAAGGCGTTTAACTATGAAATATGCAGAATTTACGGTAGGGGATCTTTTTATAAAAAAGACAGTAAAGGGATATCCGAAATCAAAGGAAAATCTAACACCTGTAAAAAACGGGTACTATGTATATGGTCAAAACATCAAGCATCAATATAATTTCAAAATACTAATGAATGATATATATTTATATAAAATTGAATTAGGTCATCCAATTTTAGCATATACATCTAGTGTTGGTGAAATAGGTTTAATAGAGGAAAGTTTTTATCGTAGCGGTGATAATGGTGCATTCCAGGCACTAATTCCAAAAGATAATCAAATATCTAAATATGAACTTCAATATATCTTATCTATATTAAAAAAGCATTTTGATACATATGGTTATGCTACCAGTATGGCTCATATAATTGATCTATCTTTCTCATTACCTGTTACAGATACTGGAAGCCCCAACTATAATTATATGAAAAATTATATGGTTGAAATAGAAAATAATCAATTGAAGAGAACAAAGATGTTTATTGAATCACTTGGATTATCTGATTGTACTCTTACTGAAGAAGAAAAAAAAATACTATCTTTAAAGAAAAACTATAAAGAATTTTTTATTGACAATCGCAACAAAGGTGGATTATTCACCATAAAAAATACCCATAGCATTTTGAAAGAATGGATTAAAAATTCTGGCAAATATCCTTATGTGACTGCCGGAGAAGGGAATAATTCCATATCCGCTTATGTTGATTTTGATTCCGAACAAATCGAAGAAGGTAATTGTATTTCTATAGGCGGCAAAACCATGGTTGTTACATATCAAAGTGAAGACTACGTTTCTAACGATAGCCACAATTTAGCTTTATATATGGATAATCCAAGAGGAAGAACAGAAAAGGTCCAGTTATTTATGGTCTCCGCAATTAAGGCTGCTCTTTCCTACAAATATACTTGGGGAGATTCTATTTCAAAGAGCAAAATAAAATCCGATACAATAATGCTCCCTATTACAGAAATAGGTGATATTGATTTTGATTATATGGAAAAATACATTACATCTATGGAAAAAGTCATCATGCAAAAAGCATTGAAAGAAATTGATAAATTAGGGGGGGCTATTTGATAAGTGAGACTATACTATTAACATTTTTATATACACAATCAAAGCTACAATCCCTGGGAGCATCCCAAAGTTTGTGTAAACCTCCAAACTGATGTAAGATAAAATTACTCAGTTTGGAGGTTATTT
>NZ_JAOQKI010000017.1:0-52692 GCF_025567465.1 Roseburia amylophila | reverse complement strand
TGCCATTGTGTGGAGTGACCTCCATAAGATGGATAAATCTTTTACAGAATGGGATTAGCCATCAACACGTTTTGTCCTATAACCCTGATTCGGCCCTGGAAAGTTATATCCCGGCAGTCAGCTTCTGTAAAACAGCAAATCTAATTTTGGAGGAAAACATCATGGGTAAAAGTTATAAACCAATTACAAGTATGAAGGAAGTACCAGAGCAGCTTAGAAAATTACGCCGACAGTATCTGCGTTATCAACAGGCAGAGATTATTTACAGCATTTCTCATAAGAAACTTTTTGAACTCGCCAGTGATGCAGGTGCAATTTACAGAATAGATGGAACCGTATTGATTAACCGGGATATTTTTGATGACTATCTGGAGCGTTTTCATGAACCGGCAACAGGAAATGATAAGGAGAAGAAGACGGATGAGCGGTAATGTATGGATGTTTTCAGATGAAATCGATGATGAAGATCTGGAATTTATGCGCCATGATTACGTGACCTATAACATGGCGTGCGAATACTACAGACTGGGAATCAAACCCGTTGTCCGTATGGCACATGAAGCAGGGGCAGTATATAAAATTGGGAAAAAGGTGTTGATTCGAAGAAGTATATTTGAAGCATATCTGAGAGAGAAGAGAAAGATTTGATGGAGGAGAAGAACATGAGCAATCAGAGAAAAATACTACATGATGACAGGAATGGATTAGATTATGTGTTGGTAGGAGATTATTACCTGCCAGTGCTATCATTACCGGAAGAAACCAGACCGATTGGGTACTGGGGAATGCTTCGAAAAGAATATATGAAAAACTATAAATCAGGTATGTATTCTTATCTTCTGTTGACTGGGAAATTGGACAGCTATCTGGCAGATCTGAATGAACAGGCACAGGAACGGTATGAATTGATTGAGGCACAAATACGAAGTGCGGAGGGAGTTACAGAGGAATTAAAAGCATGTAATCCTATGGAGTGGGTGCGACAGTGTAATAATGTCGAGAATCGTGTGCAGGAAATTGTATTGAGTGAATTGGTATATGTATAGGAGGAGCGTATGAGATACAGGATTGAATATGCTGATGGAAAATGTTGCAATTTCGCAAACAGCAGAAAAGATTTACTGGATTGGTTGAAACTTCTGAAAGATGAACAGATTGTTGATATCCGTAAAATCTATAAAAGCGGTGTTACAGATTCAGTTCTGGATAGTTACCGAAGATATTTAAAATAGTGAAGGGGTAGATGAAGATGTTGAAGCATATATGAGCCAGCACCGTCATGATACAGACATACAGGAATTGAAAACATATTTTACAAGTGTGATAGACTGGATTTCTGGTGTATTTAGTGATGTGGAAAGTGAAATGCGTGGGATTGAGTGGGGAAGATTATTTGAAACTTATCATAACCAACCATATGATCCGGTGGAAGCAGGAAGCGGCACATAAGGAAGCACCGAAAGTAAGAGAAGATAAAGTCAGATAGATGTGAGGACGTGGGAGAAATCCTGCGTCCTTTTTTAATGCGGATAAATATGATAGATGGTAAATAGTGTGTTGTTATTACTCGGTCAACCGACTATGATATATAGTGAATATTTTGTAGAAGATAGAATGTCTGGTGACAGATGAAAAGCAGCATAAAGAATAGCGGTGAAATTCAAACAAAGGAACCTTACATCAAATGTAAGTGGTGTATTTATGCTTTGTGTAGTAAAATTTTAATTGTAAAAAAGTATGAACAAAAAAGAGGTGTTAAGAATGGATTATACAAAAAAACTTTTAGAAGTACGCGACCTGCACAAAGCATATTCCAAAGAGGGCGTTCCCACAAAAGCACTAAACGGAATTACCTTTGATGTTCTAAGTGGCGAATATTTGGGAATTATGGGAGCCAGCGGTTCCGGGAAAACAACATTATTAAATTGTATTGCTACGGTCATTAAACCTACCTCTGGACAAATTTTGCTCTCCGGGGCGAATATAAGTGCCTTTGACGGTGCTAAGTTAGCGGAATACCGTGGAAATAGAATTGGTTATCTGTTTCAAGACTTTGCTTTGCTTGATAATTTGACAGGCAGAGAAAATATTCTGTTGCCCTTATCCATTCACAATATAGATAGTTCCATAGCCGAAAAGCACCTAAATGATATAGCCGGATTTCTTGGAATTACTGATGTTCTTTCAAAGTTTCCGGCGCAAATGTCCGGCGGTCAAAAGCAGCGTGTAGCCGCAGCCCGTAGTTTGATTTCTAATCCAGATATTATTTTGGCTGATGAGCCGACAGGCGCATTAGACACAAAAGCTGCACGGTTGCTTATGGAAAAATTACAGGAAGTCAACCAAGTGCAAGGACGTACCATTTTAATGGTTACGCATGACCCTAACGCAGCAAGTTTCTGTTCCCGCATTTTGTTCATACAGGACGGCGTTATTTTCCATGAATTGCGTCGCAAAGTTCCGACAGAAACACGGGAAGAATTTTATGCGCGCATATTACAGGTAATGGCGCAAATGGGAGGAGGGAGCGCAAATGTTCTTTAACCTTGCATGGAGAAATTCCAAACGTAGCCGCAATGAAAATCTGATTTACTTTCTGACAATGGTAACGGCGGTAGCGGCATTTTACATTGTGCTTTCTCTCGGAGCGCAGGACGTTATACGCTTTTTAAGCAGCCTTGAAAGCGATGCCGTGGAACGGCTGCTTACAAACCTTTTACCTACTGTCTATGTTTGTGCATTATTATTTGTATTTTTCCTTGTAGTATTTGCAAATAAGTATCAGCTCGAATGTCGCAGCCGGGAACTAGGATTATATTTGATGTTTGGTATGACAAAGACCCGATTATTTACGCAAATTATGACGGAGGGGCTTATCACTTCACTTGTCGCCCTCTTGGGTGGACTTATCTGCGGTGGTTTTCTATCCGAAGTTATCAGCCTTGCAACGGCACGTTTAGTCGGACACGGTGTTATTGCACATCAATCAAGTTTTTCATTAAGCGCAGTTTTCTTTACGATATTGGGATTTTTAATCATCCAATGTGTGGCGTTGTTTATACTATGCGGAAAATTGTTTAAGAAAGAAGTCCACCAACTGCTTTATGGAGAAATGGGAAAAAAACAACACACGGGCAGCACACACGGAAGTTTGCTATCCCTTGTAATTGGTACGGCAGTTTTACTTGTTGCATACTGGGTTGTCATAGAACACTTCATGACTGGCGGTGGTGTAATGCTGCTTGTTGCTGTCCTGCTTGGAATTGTTGGAACAATTCTTTTTATCCGAGGCATTGCCCGGCTTTTAAGTATAGTAGCTGCTTCTAACAAACGGAAAGCGACAAATGGACTTTATGTATTTACTTTGCGACAGCTTCACGAGAATGTTGTTTATAAATATATTTCAATTAGTGTTGCGTCTATTCTGATGATGCTTACCATTATGTTTATTGCAAATGGTTCTGCAACTATTATGTCGCATGGGAATGAATTAACAAGAACTTCTGCTGTTTATGATTTTACAGTAATGGGCGAAGAACAGAATGTTGAGCAATACCTTTCCGACGACCAAATGCGAGTTTATGTAGCTAATCTTAACCGTATGGAAACAGGGAACATGAAACGTCCTGCTTCCGGGGAAATGAAATCCTTTGTTGACTGGTCTGTATTAAGAAAAGAGATTGTTCAAAACTTGCCAGAGGGTGTAATAGACCCTGCGACACAAGAAGCTGCCAGTTACGAATTTGGTTCACATCAACCCGCAGCCCTTAATCTGCTTGGATTTATTGATACGGGGAGTGTTTCTCCTTATATGCTCCCAGTTTCATCATATAATCGCCTGTTGGAAGCCGCAGGAGAAAAGCAAATAAATCTTGAAAATGACGAAGCTGTTTTTTACCTCAACCCGGACTTTTTAGAAGATGAACAGGAAGATACCGTTGCTCTGTTAGACAGGATTGCAGAGAACGCACAGACAAGCGGTAATGCGTTGATTTCCATTGACAAAAAGTCAGTTACACTTGTTCCGTCTGTACCGATGAAAGGACTTACTGCTGATGAAAATGTTAAAATTGTAACCGCATTGATTGTTTCCGACGAGATATATCATAACTATGTAGACCCGGACACCTGTTCTGTATATTGGAATTTCTGTATTCCGAATGAGATTGTAGAAGCAAACGGACTGATGCTGTCCGTTATGGAAGCACGCGATTTGCTGAAGCCGTCCGGTCTGTATTACGAAAGCTATCTTGATAATTTCGGGCGGCAACTATTTTATCTTATCTCCGGGAGTTACATGACTTTATATATGGGCTTTATGCTATTGATTATCGCGTGTGCATTGCTTGCTTTGCAATTCTTAACACAAATGCAATCGACAAAATCAAGATATTTGACACTCTCAATTTTGGGTGCGAGGCGAGAACAGATAAAACGGTCAATTTATAAACAAGTTTTATGGTATTTTCTACTCCCCCTAATGTTGGCTTGTATAAGTGGTACGGTTGGTCTTTATGCAATGCAGCAGCATTTATACTCTGACAGCACAAGGATCGGGCAATCTTATCCGTTGTTGATTATTATGGCATTTACTGTCGTTCTTATTATGGCAATTTACGGTGTGGCTGTTGCGCGGACAGCTACACGGGAAATCGGAAAAATAAATTACAAGCCTAATTCATAACAGGCTTACGTGAAAGGAGGTGATCGTATTGGCACGAATTATGGTAGTTGAAGATGATGTTTATATGCGGGAAGAACTGACGGATTTATTGAGAAAGTCGGGGTATGAAACAGCCTCGTTATTTGATTTTGAAAACGCAATACCGGAAATTACAGAGTATTCCCCCGATTTGGTTTTACTCGACATAAATCTTCCATTTCATTCCGGCTTTGAAATCTGCAAAGAATTAAAAGCAAAGCAGCTTGGAACAGTGTTGGTATTGACAGCAAGAGATAAATTGCAGGACGAACTTCACGCATTAGGATTGGGAGCTGATGACTACTTAACAAAGCCGTGTAATATAGAGCGCCTGCTTGCCCGCATTAAAAATTTATTACGACGCAAAGAGGAACAGATACGGCAAGGCTTACTGGACGGGAACGGATTTTTACTTGACCCAAACACCTTTACAATTTATGTGGGGAAGAGTTCTTCCCTCATGCCACCCAATGAGGGAAAAATATTGCTTGCGCTTTTGAAGAAAAGCCCTAATCTTGTTACCAAACATGAGCTGTGCAACGTGCTTTGGGGAACGGAAGAATGCATTGACGAAAATGCGCTGCAAGTAACTTTTACGCGATTGAGGAAAACGCTCCGTGAATTTGGTCTTGAAGAACGGATAGAAACAGTACGCGGACAAGGCTACCGCTTGAAAGAGCAGGTGCGATTATGAAGAAGCTAAAAATATTTTTAACCTATATTTCCTCTAATCGTGTATGGATTATCACACTTGCCTGTTTGGACGTATTCTTTATATTCCTTGCCTGGCTGGCTAATCCAGATTATTTTATCAATTATGTTGCATTGATCATTTTCGTATCATTTGCCACACTTGCTATCCCGCTTGCTATATCAATCAGAAAACGCAACAAGACAGACGCTATTTTTCGGCGTTTTCTATTGGAGCCAGACGATACCAACGAATACTTACTGTGTGAAGCTGTTCCCGCAGTATTACGCCCTTATATCTGTGAATTGGGGCAGCATTTGAGGACGCAGCAGGAATATATCAACGAACAGAAAATTACAGTTACAGATTATCAACACTACATTGAAAATTGGGTACATGAAATCAAAAAGCCGCTATCCCTTATGACCTTGCTACTGGACAATCGAAAAGATGAAATGTCCCCTTTGGTTCATACCCGTATGCTGTATGTACGCGACCATACCCGACAGGATATAGAACAAATTCTATACTTTTCAAGGCTTGGGGCTACTCATAAGGATTACTTTTTTGAGCCGCTTTCAATTCTTGAAATTTGTCGTGAAGCAGTTGAAGATAATTTAACGCTTCTTGAAGAAGCTGGATTTTCTGTTGAATATACCGAAAACGATGCTCAAGTGATTTCTGACAAAAAAGGTTTGATGTTCATTTTAGGACAGATAATCAGCAATAGTGTGAAATATACGGGGAACAATCCTGCTCCTCGACTTCTCTTTTCCATTGCTGATAGTGCGGATAATGAACAGATTTCTTTATCTATGAAAGACAACGGCACAAGCATACCGTTGTCTGACTTACCTTTTGTTTTCGACAAGGGGTTTACTGGAGATACGGGCAGTTACCTTAGTCGTTCTACGGGTATGGGGTTATACCTTGTTCAGAAAATGGCAACTGACCTGTCTATCACGGTGGAGCTAAAAAACAATTCTTGCGGTGGAACAACTGTAACCTTGACGTTCCCGAAAGTGGAGCGTCCATTTGGGAGGTAATGAAATGCAGTTACAAAACGAAACAATAAAAGAGCGCACACCAATAAAAGGCTTGCTCATTGATTGGTTGATTATATTTGGAACATATCTTTTTATCCGTGTATTCTTCGCCCTCTTTGGGCTTCATCAGAATATTGTCATTTTGGGCTGTTGCCTTGCGGTATTGCCATATCTTTTGGGGGCAGTATATTTACAGAAATCCCACAAGCAATGTCCATTATGGCTTTCTGCATCGGCTATTTTAATACCGTCCATTGTTGAAAAAATAGCGATATATTTATTTGGTGCGTACTTATACAATTTAAGCCCGATAAATGTTTTAGGAGTTATGGAAGCGATTAAGAGTAACGCATCATACACAAACTTCATTAAAAATCAATCAGCACAGAATTTAATCAATCTATCATATTTGAATTGGACATACATTCTATGCAGTATAGCTATTTCTGTTTTGGTTATCTTGCTTTTAAATCAGACAAAACAGAAAAGTAATAAAGGATAAAGAGAACTTTATGAAAGTGACATAGTATAAAACATCTGCCACTCGACGGCAAAAGAAAAAAAAACGTCGCACAGCAAATATATAGGGTTAATTGTGAGATGAAAATATGAGAAATTAGCTGTATTTGATATATCTGAATCCGGCAGAGAGATTGGAGAAAAGTTGATACTTTTGCTTGATGAAAGACAACGGAAAGAACTTGCACAGTATTCGCCATATATTGCAATACCAAAGGTGTCTTCGCAAAACAGAAGATATATTCCGATGGATTATCTTGAAGGAGAAATAATTCCAGGCGATAAACTTTTTACAATGCCGTCAGCCACAAGTTACGAGTTTGGAATACTAATGTCCAATGTTCATATGGCATGGACCAGAGCAGTATGTGGTCGACTAAAGAGTGATTATAGTTATTCTAATATGATTGTTTATAATAATTTCCCTTGGCCTTCTCCAACAAATGATCAAAAGGAAAAGATAAGAAAAACGGCACAGGCTATCTTGAATGCTAGAGCACTTTATACAGATAGCAATCTTGCAGATCTTTATGATCCTTTGACAATGCCAACAGAATTACTGAAAGCACATAAAGCAAATAACAGAGCAGTGATGCATGCTTATGGATTTAGCATTAAAATGTCAGAAGCAGACTGTGTTGCTGAATTAATGAGAATGTATCAGAAATTGACAAAAGAAAAATAATGATTACCCCAAAGGGCATTAACCATAAGTGGTTAGTGCCTATTTTTTTGCTTTTTTTCAAAATCATCTGACTTTATACATTCTGCCACATGTGATTAGTGGAAAAATGATTTTTCAAGAAAATCCATGTCCTCACGTTCTCTGGAATATGCAACTAGCGAAGAAGTATTTCATTTATGTACAAAAAACTTGCAAAAAGGGGTTGGTAAATACCATTTCCAACGCTTTATAGGTAGAGGAATAATTATTTTTCAAAATTTCCCAAAATCATGTCCGATTTTGTCGCTCCCAATACAGAGTATATGAAGGGACTAACGAAAGTAAAAGAAAAAATGATAAAAATGTAAAAAAATATCACGAATCTTTTGCATCTTGCAAAGTCATTTGACTTTAGTAATTAGAGGACGTTTTGGAATGTTCCTTTGTTGAACCTTGACAATTGATAAGTGCACCCTGAAAGCCTACCAGGAGTTCTGCCATGACCTTTCTTTTTCTGAAAGCAAGCGGAATCATAATGACACTCCCGATGATGGGCGGTTGATCAAAGCCTTATGATCAGTGACCTGTGTATGCAGGCAGAGGCAGTCTGAGACGGCTGCAGGTGACAGGGAAACGCACAATAGACCGCTGATGCAACAAGTAACTAATAACAATGATTAAAGGGTATCATGCCCGGAAAGGACGTAAAAACTATGAATAGAGTGATTTTAATGGGAAGACTGACAAAGAATCCGGAGATCAAATATGCCGGAAAAGATAATGATATGGCAGTAGCAAGATATACACTGGCAGTGAACAGAAAATATAAACGTGATGGTGAACAGGAAGCGGATTTTATTTCGTGTGTAACATTTGGTAAGAGTGCAGAGTTTGCACAGAAATATCTTCACAAGGGAATGCGGATTGTGATCGGTGGTCGCATCAGCACTGGCAGTTATAAGGATAAGGATGGAAAGACGATTTATACCACAGATGTGATTGTGGAAGAACATGAATTTGCCCAGAACAAGGACAGCGGTGCTGGAGCAGATTCATCAGAAACTCCGAAAACAGATAAAGACGGATTTATGGAAGCGAAGGATGGAGAAAATCCGTTTGACTAATAAAAGCAGAAATCTGTCTAATAAAAATGTGGAGGTTATTTATGAGTGTAAGTTATAACAGATTGTGGAAACAGCTCATTGATAAAAATATGAAGCGAATAGAAATGCAACACCTCACCGGGATTAGTGCAAATATCCTTGCCCGGATGGGAAAAAATCAATATGTATCAATGGAAACAGTCGAGAAAATTTGTAAGAAAATGGATTGTACTATTGACGAGATGATGGAATTTACAGATTAAAGATAGCAAGCCGGATACGGCATAATTCTCTTAGCAAAGCTAAGAGCGCACTTCTATACAGGCAATTACATCTGCCTGTATCGTGCGACCTGCGGTGCCATTCCTGACTTTGAAGAATTTCAATCCGGGAATATAGCGAAATCATAGATTTCGTACAAGGGGATAATTTCCCCTTGCGGCAAGAAGCCTATCCTATTGTAATAACTAATCTATTTTAAAATTGCGGAGGTCAGTATTTCTTTATTGTGAAACAACGACCTCTGTTTTTTATATCCAGGAATCGGCATTTATGAGAAGACCGGTTCTTTTTGTTTACAGAAAAAGGAGGACAGGAAAGTGAGCAGAGCAAAAAATCCGAAATATGAATCCATGTCATTGGAAGAACTGAGAGCCAACATGGAAAAAAGTAAAAAGGAACTGGAACATGCGATCCACAATAAAAATATTCTTGAACAGAGGAAAAGGATAGTGGAGCGAAAGGAACGTTCCCACAGATTGATCGTTAAAGGAGCAGAGTTTGAAAAAGCATTTCCATTATCCAGAGATTTGGAACAGGAAGAAGTTCAGGATGTTATGGAACAGTTGCAGAACAGTAGTTACAACAAGAGTATTGTGCGACAGGTTTACATAGCAGCCTTACACAAAGAGCAACAGCAGATTGCAGAAGCAGTTGAAAGAGCAGAAAAAGGAGATGACAGTTAATGGCATTGTATCATTTTTCGGTAAAGCAGGTGTCCAGAGGAAAAGGTCAGACAGTGGTTAATTCCGCAGCGTATATTTCGGGGCAGAAGCTTTATAACGATTATTATGGACAGACGCATGACTATACAAAAAAGTCTGGAGTAGTTTTCACAGAAATTCTGACGCCGGAATATGTGCCGGAACGTCTGACTGATCGGGAAACACTCTGGAATGAGGTAGAAAAGGTGGAGAAAAGTAAACGGGCACAGTTAGCTTATTCTTTTGATATTGCTTTGCAAAATGAACTGACGCTAGATGAAAATATAGAACTGGCAAGAGCGTTTTGCCGGGAGCAGTTCGTAGCACATGGCATGATTGTAGATCTGGCAGTTCATGAGGGAAAATCAAAGAATGAGGATGAACCAGATAATCCACATTTTCATGTACTTGCTCCAATCCGTCCTTTTACAGAAGATGGAAGATGGGGCAACAAGCAGAAACGGGAATATGTTCTGGATGAAGATGGAAACCGGATAAAAGATGCTAAAGGGAAGGATATATTCAATGCTGTTTCCACTACCGGGTGGAATGATCCGGAGCTTTTAAAGGAATGGAGAAGAGCGTGGACGGAGAAAGTAAATGAAAAATTCCGGGAGTGCCACATGGCAGCCAGAATTGATCACCGTTCTTACAAAGAGCAGGGAATTGACTTGATTCCGACCATACATGAGGGATATGAAGTTCGGGCGATGGAGAAAAAGGGGATTAAAACAATCATCGGGGAACTGAACAGAGCTATTCGACAGTTCAATCAGATGTTTATTTCTTTGAAAGAATCCATTCAGTGGATGAAGACAGCTTATGAAGAAATGAAGGTAGAACTGGATCGCAGACAGAACCCTACACTTCTGGAAAGCCTGCAAGATTATTATGATAAAAAGACACAGGGCAGACTACCGCTCCCAAATTTCTATGCGGAGATGAAACGGAGAGGGAAGAATCTCTCCAACTTACAGGAGTTTGCAAAGTCTATCAATTATCTTCAGACACATCAGATAGAGACAATGGATGACTTGAAGGAACGGATTGATGAACTGAATGGTGTTGTATCAGTCAGTAAAAAAGAGATTTCCGAAAAGCGAGATCAGTTAAAGAAACTGGAAAATCTACAAAAGATGGCAGAAGTAATAAAGATAAACCAGCCATTGATTGATGAATATAACCGTTTCTATTTTCAGAAAAGAAGGGAGAAATATTACCAGCAGCATAAGAAAGAAATCAATTACTATCGCAAATGTGAACGGGAGCTGAAACAGCATCTGGATAAAAATGGAAAAGTGCCAACTGCCAGATGGAAACGGGAAAAAGAAGAACTCCGGACAGCGATCGAAGAGCTGAAAGCAGATAAGCAGCCATATCAAGATGAGTTGGCTTTTGTGAAAAAAGTACAGACCTGTGCAGATATTGCCAGACGTGACCGGGAAATGGCAGAAGCAGATACTTCCGGGCGTTCAGAAGAAAAAAGCGAGAAGCAGACAAAGTTCCCAGCATTTCACGCAGCTCAGACGGAAGATATTTTTGAAGAAAGCGGTAAAGCAGAGCAACAGCCGGTGAATCAGCAGGAGAAGAAGCCAGAAAAGAAGACTTCTCTTCTGAGAAAATTGGATGAAAAGAAGAAAGAGTGTGCAGAGCGTGATGCAAAACAACAGGCAGTGAGGGAAAAACGGAACCATGAGATGAGTTTATAACAGTCTGTCAACAGGACAGATAGGAAAGGATGATGAAAATGCAGTATACAGAAGAACAGATTGCAAGAGCAAACCAGACCGATCTTGTTTCTTTCCTGAACGAACAGGGAGAACAGTTGGTAAAAAGTGGCAGAGAATACCGTTGGAAAAAGCATGACAGTGTAACGATATCCGGAAACCGATGGTATCGGCATAGTCAGAGTAAAGGAGGTTATCCGGTAGATTTTGTAATGGAATTTTATTATGCAACATTCCCGGAAGCAGTGAAAATGCTGATCGGGGAAGAAGGCGAAGGCAGGCAGAAGTCCTGCCCCGCCCCGTCAAAAGACTTCCGATTACCGGAGAAAAATAAAGATAATGAAATGATTGTAAAGTATCTGACAGAAAGCAGAGAGCTTGAGAAAAATCTGGTGATGGAATGGATTGTCAGAGGAGATATTTACGAAGAAAAGAAGCATCATAATGTTGTATTTATCGGCAGAGATGCAGATGGTATTCCAAGATATGCACATTGCCGTGGAACTGGTGAAATGAAATATCGTGGAGATGTAGCCGGTTCTGATAAAGCTTTTGGATTTTGCCACAGAGGAACGGATAATCAGTTGTTTGTGTTTGAAGCAGCCATTGATCTGCTCTCTTTTATTCAGTTGTTTCCCAAAGACTGGAAGAAACGCAGCTACCTGAGTCTGGGTGGAGTCTCCAGTGTGGCACTGATGACCTTTCTTTCTGAACGCCCTCAGATTACTTCTGTTTTCCTGTGCCTGGATAATGACCAGGCAGGGAATGAGGCTTGTGAGAAACTGGCAGGAGAAATCTCAGAAGGATACAGTGTAATTCGTCTGAAACCATCGCGAAAAGACTGGAATGAAATCCTCTGTGATAAAAATACTGACAGAAAGAAAGCAATCGCAGAAACAATCACAATAAAAGTACCAGAAGCAGAAGAACTGGTGCCGATGTTATGTTATGAAGATATTAAGCAGACCAGTGTGGAGTGGTTGTGGTTTCCTTATATTCCATTTGGAAAACTGACAATCATTCAGGGCAATCCGGGAGAAGGAAAAACTTATTTTGCAATGATGCTGACGGCAGCTTGTACCAATCGAAAGTTATTTCCTAATATGGAAGATATTGAACCGTTCAATGTAATTTATCAGACAGCAGAGGACGGTATGGGTGACACTATCAAGCCAAGACTGATAGAAGCAGGAGCAGATCTGAGCCGGGTTATGGTAATTGATGATACGGAAGAAGCATTAACCCTATCTGATGATCGAATTGAAAAAGCAGTCAGACAGAATCGAGTGCGGCTTGTAATCATTGATCCGGTACAGGCATTTATTGGAGCAGATGTGGATATGAACCGGGCAAATGAAGTGCGTCCGGTGTTCCGAAAACTGGGAATGATTGCCGAGAAGACCGGATGTGCCATTGTGCTGATCGGACATCTGAATAAATCTTCCGGAACACAGAGCACTTATCGAGGACTTGGTTCTATTGATATTATGGCAGCAGTGCGAAGCTTGATTTTCATCGGAAAAGTAAGAAAAGATCCAACCACAAGGGTGTTGATTCATGAAAAAAGCTCGCTAGCGCCACCAGGGGAGACAATGGCATTTAAACTGGGAGACGAAGAAGGATTTCGATGGGTGGGAGCTTATGAGATTTCCGCAGATGAATTGTTAGATGGAAAAGAAGGAAAAGCAACAGAAACAAAGCTGGAGCGAGGGAGAAAATTGATCAGGGAACTGCTTGCTGATAAAAAAGAAATTTCAATCAGGGAATTAGACGAAAAGGCAAAGGAGCAGGGAATATCCGGGAGGACAATGCGTGATGTGAGAAGCCGAATGAAGAATGAGTTGGAGTACCAAGTAAATGAAAAGCAGGAGAATAGTATTCGATTAAAAGAATGATGGGTGGCAGAGTCATCGAAGCAAATACAGATTTTTATAGATACCCTATCTGCCACCTGCCGTCTGCCGGTGCATGAATACTTTCAAGTATCAGGAGTAAGTAAAAGTAGATTGACAGATAATATAGAAAAGCGTATTATAATAATAAGAGGTGGGATTTCCCACACAAATGCTTGCGTAGGAGGTGTTGATAATGGAAGCAATGAAAGATTATGTTGCCCATCTGGATAACAAAAAAAGAATTACTCTCAGAGGAGCTGCTTATCAGTATTATAATGTAAAAGAATATGGAAATGGCTGCATTATTCTGGAACCTCGGGAACTGGCAGTGCCAGAGTGCATTTCAGCCAGAACTCTGGCAGATATGGATCGTGCAGTAAGCAATTTTAAAAGAGGCGATGTTTCCCAGGCTATTGACCTGTCAGATTTTTAAAAGGAATGAGAGATGAATTTTAATATACGAATGGGAATTCCTGAAATGCAGGAACTTTGGTTAGATCTGCAGGAGAAATATCGTTCCGGTAATATAAAAAAGAAGGAAGAACAGTTGTATAAAAAATGGGGAAAGGCTTTAAAGCTGTTGTCGGCTGATCCGGGTTATCCGAGTCTTCAAACCCATGAAATAGAGCCATTATCCAGACGTTACGGAATGAAAGTGTGGCAATCTTATCTGGAAAATAAAACCAGTGGCGCAATGAGAATGTACTGGGTTTATGGACCAGACCAGAAAGATATTACAATTATTGGATTGGAGCCACACCCGGAAGATAAGAAAAATGGCGCATACGACCGAATTTCACTGTCGGATTTGTAGAATAAAACTGAATATGGAACTTAACACGAGCAGTTAGTCTATGAAAAATAGGTTAGCTGCTTTTTTCATGCAGAAAAGGAGGTGCGGTGTATGGGATATGCACGTAAAGATGTAGAGAAAACAAAGAAAATAGCAAAGAAATTCGTCCGTTATCAGGAAGGGGCAGAGCTTTACAGCATTGGGCTGACGAAATTCCAGGAGCTGGCGAAAGAAGCCAAAGCAGTGTATAAGATTGACAAGGTTGCCCTTGTAAACTGTGAGATATTTGAAAAGTATCTGGAGACATTCCGGATTGCGTAGGGAAGAAAAAATTGTGGAAGGACGAAAAACAGGGATTGACTTTTTGTCATACGAAAACTATAATGAAGATGTGGAGGAATAAGAACAGATATGGCGAAGACAGGAAGACCAAAGTCGGAAAATGTAAAAAAGAAAGTATTGAGTATCCGGGTGGAAGATTCTATGTATAAGCGTATCTGCGATTATGCCGGAAAGCACAAAATGACTGTGACAGAAGTTGTCCTGCAGGGACTGGAAAGAATTTTGAACAGACCTGAATAACATGAAGTCCTTCCTTTATTGAAGGAGGATTTTATATGGCACAGACAAGAAAAGATCTGCGAGGCAGAGTCTTGCGGAAAGGTGAATCACAGAGACGTTCCGATGAGAGGTATGTATATACTTATACAGATCCCCTTGGAAGACGTAAGTATGTTTATGCACAAGACCTTGTAACGCTTCGAGAAAAAGAAGCACAGCTCATGAAAGACCAGATGGACGGTCTGGATATTTATGTTGCCGGAAAGGCTACAGTAAATTTTGTATTTGACCGCTACATGAGTCTCAAAAACAATCTGAAACCAACGACCAAGAGTAATTATCTTTATATGTATGACCGATTTATCCGGGATACATTTGGAAAGCGGAATATAGCAGAGATTAAGTATTCTGATGTGGTGCAGTTCTATAATCATTTGACCAAGAAGCAGGAACTGAAGATTAACACATTGGAAACCATTCATACGTTATTGCATCCAACTTTTCAACTGGCTGTAAGGGATGACATTATCAGAAAAAATCCTACGGATGGAGTCATGGCAGAATTAAAGAAAAACTTAGGCATGAAGACCGGTGTGAGACATGCACTGACGATTCCACAGCAGAGAGCATTTATGGAATATATTGCTGCGCATCCGATTTATTTTCACTGGTGGCCGATTTTTACGATTTTTCTTGGAACCGGGTGCCGGATTGGAGAAGTTTTAGGGCTTCGATGGGAAGACATTGATTACGAGAAGCGGATTATCAGCATCAATCATAATCTGACGTATTATCCGGTAGGAGAAGACCGGGCATCGGAAAATCACATTTCGACGCCGAAAACAGAAGCCGGAATGCGTACGATTCCCATGTTGGATACAGTGAAAGATGCTTTTGAAATGATCTGGGAAGAGCAGAAAGAAAATGGCTGGACAGATGCAGAGATTGACGGAATGACAGGCTTTGTTTTCTGTAACCGTTATGGAAATATAATGAATGCCCAGTCAGTCAATCGAGCAATCAAGAGAATCTCATCTGCTTATAACGCAACAGAAGAAATAGAGGCAAAAAAAGAGCATCGGGAGCCGGTGCTGTTGCCGGATTTTTCAGCGCACAGCTTGAGACACACATTTTGCACAAGGCTTTGTGAAAGAGAAACAAACCTGAAAATAATCCAGTCGATCATGGGGCATAAGGATATTCAGACCACTATGGATATCTATGCAGAAGCGACAGAGGAGAAAAAACAGGAAACATTTGAACATTTGGCTGCAACAATGGATGTATTTTAAGAAGGGCTTATGAACCCTTTCATCTGACAACAGAAATAACCAAATGACATCAAATTGACAACAGATATGATTTGACAATGATTCATCATGAATGGTGATGAAGAGAAGACAATTTAATAGAAATAGTACAGCGAAGCATCACGAAGGGTAATGAAGAAAAATCAAAAAAATTCCCGACAATGAAGACCCTGAATGATGTAAATAAGAAAAATGATGTAAAATCTAAGGCTACTGAAGAAGTGAAAGCAGAGCCTGAAAAGATTGATTTTTCTAAGGTAAAGATTGAGCCTTTGTTTGAGGAAATGGTAGACTTTGATACATTCAGCAAGTCAGATTTCCGTGCAGTAAAGGTTAAAGAGTGTGTTGCAGTACCGAAGTCAAAGAAACTGTTACAGTTCACTCTTGATGACGGAACAGGCACAGACAGAACCATTTTAAGCGGTATTCACGCTTATTACGAGCCGGAAGAACTGGTTGGAAAGACTCTTATCGCTATCACAAATCTTCCACCGAGAGCTATGATGGGCATTGACTCTTGCGGTATGCTCCTCAGTGCTATTCACGAAGAAGAAGGCGAAGAAAAGCTTCATCTTCTGATGGTTGATGACCACATTCCGGCAGGTGCAAAGCTCTATTAAGATGATGTAAAGATGTACCGTTTTACCAAATAAACGGAACGTACTTCATTTGATAAAAAACTGAAAAAACAGCGATTTACATCAAACTTACATCATTTGATGCAGAAATCGGTGCAAGCAAGAAAAAATCGCATAATAAGCAGAATGAATGGGCAGTCCTTAATGGGATTGCCCATTTTTAGAAGAGAGAGAAATGTAAATCACCGATTAGGTTTTCATTGCAGTGGTTATGGAGAACAGTTATAATGGGGATAAAAGAAAACGACAAATTTGAAGTTATGGAGGAATGATAGTGAGTTATATTACAATGGAAATATGGACTGGAATATGGATATTAGTGAGATTATTTCCAATGGCACTTATTATTTTTGCAGGTGTTATGATTATCGAAGTGGGTATTGAATTTATCCAGAAGAAGAAAATTGAAGTTAAGATTTTAAATTGGTTATGTCAATTCTTATGGATTCTAATAGTTGTATCAATATTAAAAATTACAGGAATTATTGGTGGTAGTTTTGGAATATCCTCACCACTTGATAGTTATATTAGTTTTAAATTATTTGAGGATGGATTTAATGCGGCAACTATTTTGAATATATGTCTATTCATTCCATATGGATTTTTGCCAGTATTTATTTTTAAGAATATCCACAAGCATTGGTGGAATGGCGTTATACTTGGAGCAGTATTTTCGATTGGTATAGAATTTTTGCAAACATTTATTGGAAGGTTTGCACAGTTAGATGATGTGATTATGAATACTTGTGGGACTCTCGTTGGATTTTTGATAGGATGCTTGTTACTTCGTATAACCACAAGGAAAAAATAAATTTCAGTCTGTAGGGATGAAAATTTGAATTCGTAGGAGGTATCGAAAAATGAATAGGAAAACTTTATTCTGTTTTCTGACAGCTTTGATAATGATTTTTGTTCTTGCCGGCTGTAGTGGAAAGAATAGTGGTGGGAATATTGACAATGTTCAAATTCCTGATTGGAAACCATCGGAAATATATTCAGACAGTGATATTGAGGCGGCTTTCCAAACAGTAAAAGACTATTTCGGCAACGAATTTGACGGCTGCACACTGACAAAACTGTCCTATCCCGGAGATACATACGCCGATGAATTTGATGAATGGGCTGAACAATATGACGCGGATGAAGCAATCGTAATATTATCATCTTTCGATGTAGACTCATCAGGCGGGGATGGTTCGCTTAATCCGGATTCAACATATGATGATTGGAAATGGATTCTAATTAGGAATGACAGTGGGAATTGGGAACATGTTGACCACGGGTATTAAAGCGACAAATTCCAGTTGATATTTCACATATTTTAGGAAATTTAATAACTGTTATATTTAATTATCAAATTCTTCGCAAACCCTTGAAAATACTAAGTTTGTAGCAAGTGAGCTTTCCCTTACTCTTTCCCTTGTGTTATATTCTCACATTGGTTTTCATGAACCTTAATATGGGAAAAAATAAGGGAAAGAAAATTTCATAACACAGTATAACAATAACGACATGGTGAACTGATTGAAATGTTTTCGATATTTAACTCTATAACTGATTATTAAAAGAAAATGGAGATAAGATACGATGAGAACAATTTATGCAGAATACAACATAAATCACGATAGTATTGATGTTTACACAAGTGCCGGATATATGCTTCGCATTGATTGCTGGAAAGCTGAAAAAAATCTAAAAACCACATACGGATCAGAATGTGCGCTTACTTCATTGGCTGTGGATGAGCCTTTGGAATATGCAAGATTATATCTTGAGGGTAATTTACAGATGTGGGTAGATGCAGAAGACTCACTAGAGTTATAATCCTTATCCATATAAATAATATGCAAATATATATCCCATCAATATAGCGAATATACTGAAATAAAAGTATCTTTATAATCAATTTTAACCAAAAGAATATGTTCTTAGAGGAGGTGTCTCCCGAAAGAACATATTCTTCTATTATGGGTAATTATAAATATAGAACATGCTTTTCTTGTGCTACAATTTCTTCACTATGAGTTACAACAATAACTGTTTTTCCCTGTTCACTTAACTCATGCAATATATTCATAACAATCTCACTATTTTTTTTGTCTAAGGAACCAGTTGGTTCGTCTGCTAATACAATCGAACATTTCTTTAGCATTAAACGAGCTAACGCAACTCTCTGCTGTTCGCCACCAGATAATTGATAGACTTTTTTGTTAATTACTTTCTGTAAACCAACTTTTTCAAGAGCTTCATTTATTGAAATATCCGTTCTACCTGATTTTTTTATTATTTCTAGATTTTCTTTTACTGTTTTGTTTTCCAAAAGGGCAAAATTTTGAAATAAAAATCCAACAACTTCTTTGAAATATTTCTGCTTTTTTCCTTTTTTTGCCACATCAAAACCATTCACAATAATAGAACCTTTGTCAGGAGTTTCAATACCTCCAATCATATTAAGTAAAGTACTTTTTCCGCATCCACTTTCGCCACTAATTACCAAAAAACGGCTATCTGGAATTTCCAAATGAAAATTTTTGAACAAAATTTTATCATTATATGCTTTGCATAGATTTTCAATTGTTATCATAAGCAACCTCCTTTTAATGATTTCGGTATGTTTGTTTTTTCAACAATTGTGATATTAAAGAAAATAATTGTAAATTCTATTAGTGCCATAAATGAACTAACAAGAATGCTAATTCCTACTTCAGTCTGTACCGATAATAAAGAATAGATAAGCATACCTACTAATATCACAAAATTTTCCACTACAATCATTTTAAGAAGTGTTTTGTGCCGTTCAAATAAACTATATCCAAAGATTTTCATCAAGGAAATTTTCATTGCATTTTCTCGGAACTCTAGTCTACTTACTGTAACAATAATCATAATATTTAAAAGCAATACAATCGTACAAAGAGAACTTAAAAATCCCACGAGTTTTATTAAAAATGTGTGATTATATAAATACTGTTCATGTACGTTTGTAATTACTAGCTGATAATTTCCAAGCATATCTTCATACTTTTTGCTGATATTTCTTAGCTGTTTTTCATCACATTGAAATAAAACTGCTCCTGCTTTATAGCTTTCAAGATACCCACCATTGACTGCTAAATCTTTGTTTGCCTGATAAATAATTATCGGATTTTTGCTTTTTTCGATACCATTTATTCTACTTGTATCTAAATAGGAAAAGTATTCTGTTTCGCTATACTCTATGTACTGAATATTTAATTGTTGTAAATTATCATGATTTAAAACATGGCTCAAGGAGTCATAGGCTAATTGCTTGTTTTTAGCAAAATATCTATTCTTTGGAATGAAAATAATCAAATCAGAAGATTCATTCTCTACTGCATTTATCTGCTTCGTAAAACCTTGTAACATATCTTTTGCATGATTATTTACATATATCACATCATTTTTATCATTTAAAATATTCAAGCATATTACAGGCTTTAATGTGTTATATTCATTCTTGTATAGTTTATTCCAAAAAGCTTCTTCTTTTTCAGCATTAAAATCAGTAGTCTTTACGGTAAAATAATTTGCATCATAATATTCTTCTAACAAATGTTCATTTGTAAATAGGTTATTATGAATACTACTAATATTAGTGGTAATTGTAAAAACAGCGGCTACCCCTGCTATAAATTTTAACGAATAAATTAAAAAATCCACTCCTCTTTTGTGTGTTGCATTTGCGAATGCCTTTCTAATATCAAAAAAGCAAAAAGAACAATATGGAATAGTGGAAAGAATAATTCCAATGGAATATAAAATTGTGACGAGTCTATTCTCATATGCTCCCGATATATAATTTGACAGCAATATTTTTGCAACAATAAATAATGCAATGTCAAAAGTTACATCGAATAAAGCAGCCTTAAATGCTATGAAACCAGCACTTTCTCCTAAGGAAACTCGTACAACAACCTCTTTTTTTCGCCTAACCACTTCAATTACATTTAGAACAATCATCAATGCAATAATCATACCCCATATAATAAAAATCATGTCCTTTTCCGTAGAATTCCAATATTCTGGATAAGTTAAGCTATATTTTTCTGATAATTTCTGATATGCAGAGATAATATTGTCCTCATTTCCTATGTATGAGATAAAGTTTTCATAACCCACAGAGGTACTTTGCAATTCTGAGAGATTATGAAATTTTACTTTCGTAATTCCGGAAACTAAAGCGGTATATTCTGATTCTTCTATGTTTGCAGTATTTTTTAATGTTTGTCTGATTACTTTATCATCGCCATAAATATGAAGTGTTGAAAGGTATTTATTATTGATTTCATTGTACTGAGAAAAAATATGTACATCATTCTCCGTTGCAGTTTCTGATACATCTTTCAGAAACTGCGACATATCTTCACTAGCAACTTCATAGCGTGATGACGTAAAATATGCTGTAGAAAAGTTCCAAAGCTGATCTTGAAATATTTCAGATTGCATAAGTATTCCAAAAATCAGGAAACAAAACAAACATAAGTTTTTAATTGCTTTCATTTATTTCAACCCCAGATTCCATACTTTATTTGCTTTTTCAAATATCGTAGTCAATATTGTGCTATTTTCATCAACAATCCATTGATCTTCTTGATCTTCAGCTTTTTTGCTACTTGACAACATAATTTGAGTATTCAAATCCTTATAGTCATTAAATAGCACGCCTTGACTTATTCCTTGGTGAAATGGTTTTATCCAAATAATTAGTGCATATCGAACATCTGACTCAGCTATCGCAAGATTTCCATTCCAAAGCAAATAATCAGGGACAGACACACTATACTGGAATCCATCTTTATCTGTGTAAATTTTTACTCCAGATTCTTCTATTTCAGGGAAGTCTTTCTGAAATTCGTTATATGGTTTATAACTCCCGAAGTACCAAAATAAATTATAGCAACAGAACAAAATAACCAAAACAATTCCTATATATTTTATTTTTTTCTTCATTTATATACACTCCACAAAAAAGAGTGGTTGGAATTCCAACCACTCAGCCATTATCCCGAACCTTTGTTTAGTAGCTATTACCGTAGGTAATACTATTTCCTTTATGAGCAACCTCAATTTTAGACCAATTACCTTTACCAACATTTGAACCCGAAAAAGAACCATTTCCATTCTTGACATATGCGTAATGATCTTTAGTTGAATGATATGCGTGTGCATAATCTTCATTAATAGCAAGAGTATTATAACCATAAGTCAAAACACCTTTTCCGCCATCAGATGTAGTGCTCAATTCCCACTTTTTATCAAATGTCTTATTCCCGTTTGTAACAGAAAATGCCATTACTGGAATTGATGAAGAAATTAACATTGCACTAATAGCTACCCCTACAATCACTTTCTTTGCTCTCATAAGTTTTACATCCTTTGATCTGCTGTATTTCTATTTATATTTTATCAAATATTTTGTATCTAGTCAATCAGTATCTTGACTTATATAGCGTCGAATTGTAAGATATATTCCTTGTAAAATTAACCAAAAGAACAACAGATTTATTGATAATGCTTTTTTAATTACTTCTCCAAAATAAATGATGACAGCCGCACTTGTCAGTATCATCAGTAGGGTAATAACATCCCAACAGTTTTTCTTATATAATTCTATAACCTTTATTTCTATCAGTATTGCCAGTATCCCTGTCCCTGCCACACATATTCCAACAACCAATATCATCAATAACCAATATATGATTCCGGCTATAATCTCATTTGGAATTTTTGTGCTGATTTGTGCCACAGATTGCCCGGCATCAATCGTCCAACCGATAAAAGTTTGTATGAATGATGCTGCATCATGGAAGAATGATTTGCAATCGGAAAGGAACACATCTGACTGTACTGCCTGAAAAAGAGTGGTTGTCAGCGAATACCATGCAAGAAGGAACAAGGTTGTTTGGAACATTACCGTTTTTGCTTTATATTGTCCTGCAAGTTGCTCTTTTTGTGTTTCGTATCTTGCTTTTGCATTCTGATAGGCTGTCCGGTCACAGGCTTCGCATTTTTTATAGAGTACCGGCTTTTCTACCGGTATCTCTACGATTTTCTGATGTGTCCGGGCATAATCCCGTTGTTGTGTTAAGCATCGTATTTTATCTTGACATTCCTCTATCGTGACGTTTGCGCTTCGCAGCTTCTCTTTCTCGCTCCGCAATGCTCTGTCTGCCAGCTTCAAGTCGTTCTTTAATGCTTGAATATTCCCGGCTCTGTTCTCTTTGTTTAATTTCTCGTTCAAGGTCAGAGATTCGTTGAGCTGCGTCTTCAGTTCCACGATAAGCTGGTCTTTCTGTTCCAACTCTTCTTGTATCTCCTCGGTCAAGAGCAGAAGTTCTTCCAACTGTTCGGCGTTCTTTAATTCTCTGGATTCGTTCATCTATATCACGTCCTTTCTCTACCTGCTGTTCCAGTTCAGCAATTCGGTGTTCTGTTTCAGTAATAAACTGTTTTCGCTGTTCAGCTTCTGTGCCAATATCTGCCATTGCTGATTTTCGTTTTCCAAAAGTTCTATCTTCGTTTTCTGTTCTTCCATCTTGGAAAGTAGTTCCTCGGTATTTGGCAAAATGTTGAGCAGCTCGGATAACTCGCTGTTTAATTTTTGCAATTTCTGATTCTGTTCCTGCATAAGAGAGAGTTGGGTGTCCCGGTTCTGCATTTCCAGAAGCATTTCTGCCATTAAGGTCTGCTGTTCTTCGATTTGCCCAATCATGGACTCCATTAAGGGTATAATTTCCCGGCTTTCTTCTAATGTCATTTAATCGCTCCTTCCATAATGATAATGCACCTGATACTTTCCCAAAGGTGTCCAGTATCTTTTGCAATAACGTGTTTTGTTGTTTTATGATTTGATTTTCCGCTACTTTCCACGAACCTTTTATTTCCTGCCCGGCAAGAAACTTTTGTTCAATCTTTCTTGCGTCAGCACCTTCATGGATGGTAGGAATCTGGAGTTTTCCCTGCTTTTCGTAAGAACGGTGATCGACCTGATTATGCAAAGGCAGATGTTCATTACACACCTTTGCCCACTCGCTCCGCCACAGTTCACAGTTTTTTGGATTGTTCCATCCCGTAGCATCGGTCAGTACCCGTTTCCATTGCAGGCGGTTTCTTGCACCAATCTTCTGGATTCCGTTTTCATCTAATACAGGGATACGGATTCCATGACGGTCAGGGTTTTTCTTATCCTGCCACCAGTTCGGATGGGATTCATCAATCACGATATTTCCGCTTTTATCTCTGACAAAATCCCAATCTTTGACTTCTTTCTTCCCCCAAGAATGATCCGGGTTAAAAGGGCGCATTGTCAGAAGCAGATGGACATGAGGATTGCCATCCCCTTTGTCGTGGATACTCCAATCAGCACACATTCCCTTATCCACAAATGTTTTTTTGATATAGTCGGCTGTATATTGAATCTGTTCCTGTCTGCTCCATTCTTTGGGGAGGGCAAATTCAAATGACCTGCCAAGTTGGGCATCTGCACTTTTTTCAATCTTCAATACCTCATTCCATAACCGTTGTTTCTGAAATGTGATTTTAAATTTTTCTAAAGCAGCTTCTTTATCTTCTGACCTTTTGTATCGGACAGATTTTTGAAAGCGTTTTATATTTTCTTCTGGTACTATCTGCCATTCAGGAGGTGCGTTTTCGCACATCATCAGACTGGTGTAGACCACTTCTTTTTTAGAAGTGTAATAACTGATTCGCCCGGTTTCCTCGTTTTTCATCACATCCCCATTGAGATATGCGGAAGCGGAGATAACAGATTTCCCTTTACTTCGTCCGACTATTTTGATTGTGTAATGAAAAATCGCCATGTCTGGATTCCCCCTTTCTGCACATCCGGCATAGATTTCCGGCAACATTGCTTTCAGTTTTAGAAAAAGCAGTATTGCCGGAACGCCCTCTGCGTAAGAGTGCCCTGCGCATAGCAGCCTGCATGGAATGCGCCCCTCTGGCGAAGAGTGCCTCCTGCGGCATGAGCAGGTCTGGCTGAAAGCCCCGCCGACGGAACGAGCCCGGCAAGCGTGAGCGAAGACCGGTTGCCACTTGTGGCAAACTTATTGGGACGACCTCTGGTTGTCCATAAGTGCGCCCTTCATGAAAAAGCAATGAAGGGAATGAAAAACTCATCCCCCCCCGCCATTACACTTCCTCCATATCGGTATGTGTTTCTTTCTGCATTGCCTTTGAAAAAAATTTCCCATTGGCTTCCTGCTTTTTCAGAAAACCAATCAGCTTTGGGATGTCCTCTTCCTCGATAGGCGCACCGAGAACGGATTCCACCGCACCGCCAACCTGACAGAGCCTATGGGTTCGTTTTTTACTTTCTTCGGCTTTCTTTCGTTTCAGAAGTTCTTTCTTCTGTGCTGCATATCGTTTTGCTTTTTCAAGGCTTTCCTGTTCCTTCTTTTCCATTTCAAGCATTCGTTCTTCATAACTTTTTGTTGATTTTGCCATGATTACATTCCCCTTTCTTTTACAAACATAAGTTCTCGGTTGCGTATCAGAAGAAGCACATGGTATAATCTTCTTGCGTGTAGGTATATCATGGCTTCGGTCTGATAGAACCTTTGGCGGTTTCTTTGGAAGCCGCCTTTTTAATTTGCCGCAGTTCTTGTTACGGCTTTTACATTTCCTCTATCCCTCAAATCACGACCTTCATTCGCTTCCATAAACATTTCCAGAATATCGGTTTTAATCAGGACTTTGCGACCAACCTTTAATACTGGAAGTTTCTTCCATTCTACAAGCTGTCTTAAGGTGTTTCTGCCGATTCCCGTATAGTCAGCAGCTTCTTCGATGGATAATGCAATTTTTCTTTGCGTCATATAATCACCTCCTTATAAATTGCATTATGCAATTCTTGTGATGTAAGTATATCCTTTTCATATCTTTTTGTCAAGCGTTACGAAATATTAAAAATAATTTTTAAGTTGCATATTGCAATTACAGAAAAACAATGCTATAATTCATACATACCGAAAAAGGAGGCAGTCAGCATGAAAGATAAAGAACTACGCAAGCTGATAGGCAGCAGAGTAAAACAGCGCCGTCTGGAATTGAATCTGACACAGCCTTATGTCGCAGAAAAGATGGGTGTTACCGCTTCTACAATCCTGCGTTATGAGAATGGTTCGATTGACAATACGAAAAAAATGGTGCTGGAAGGTCTTTCGGAAGCACTCCATGTATCTGTGGAATGGCTCAAAGGGGAAACAGATGAATATGAAACCGACATTACGGATAAGAGAGAGTTACAGATTCGTGATGCGATGGGAGATATTCTGGAACAGTTACCGCTTGCCCTTACCAAAGAAGAAGATGCTTTTTCAAAAGATTTATTACTGCTGATGTTAAAACAATATGGTCTGTTTTTGGATTCCTTCCAGTTCGCCTGCAAAAACTTCAAGGGGAATGCTGGTCAGACGGATATTGCCAAAACAATAGGGTTTGAATCGAATGATGAATATAATGAGATTATGTTCTTAAGGGAAATCACTCACACCATCAATGCTTTTAATGAGATGGCAGACGTTGTAAGGCTCTATTCCAAGAAACCAAAAACAGCAGAACAAAGGCTTGCAAATCTTTTATCAGAAGTCTTATACGAAGATTCCGAATCGGTATAGTAAGACAACCGGAGTTATGATATACTTACACGCACGAAGCATTTCATCAGTTCCGATTGTCTAATATCGAAAGGAGACATACGATTATGGCAAAAGGATCTGTAAGAAAAAAAGGAAAGAAATGGTACTACCGCTTCTATGTAGAGGACGCAAGCGGCAATCTTGTTCAGAAAGAATGCGTTGGAACAGAAAGCAAAAGTGAAACTGAAAAGCTGCTCCGTCAGGCAATGGATGATTATGAGAAAAAGAAATTTGTTGCCAAAGCGGAAAATCTCACAGTCGGACAGCTTTTGGATGTGTGGGCAGAGGAGGAATTAAAAACAGGTACGCTCAGCAATGGTACGGTGGAGAATTACCTCGGAACAATCCGAAATATCAAGAAACACCCATTGGCAGAACGGAAACTGAAAAATGTAACCTCTGAACATTTGCAATCCTTCTTCGATTTGCTTTCCTTCGGGGGAGTTCATCCCGACGGAAAAGAGAGAAAGGGTTACAGCAAAGATTATATCCATTCTTTTTCCGCAGTCATGCAGCAGTCCTTCCGTTTTGCAGTATTTCCAAAGCAGTATATTACGTTCAATCCCATGCAGTATATTAAACTGCGGTATCAGACGGATGAAGTGGATTTGTTTTCCGATGAGGATATGGACGGAAATGTCCAACCAATTTCACGAGAAGATTATGAAAGATTGCTTGCTTATCTGCAAAAAAAGAACCCAGCCGCAATACTTCCAATCCAGATAGCCTATTATGCCGGGCTTCGTATTGGAGAAGCCTGCGGTTTGGCATGGCAGGACGTAAATCTGGAAGAACAATGCCTTACCATAAGACGCAGCATCCGATATGATGGCTCAAAGCGCAAATATATCATCGGACCAACCAAGCGGAAAAAAGTAAGGGTTGTTGATTTTGGAGATACACTGGTAGAGATTTTCCGTAATGCCCGGAAAGAGCAGTTAAAAAATCGAATGCAGTACGGAGAACTTTATCACACGAACTACTACAAAGAGGTCAAAGAGAAAAACAGAGTGTACTACGAATATTATTGTTTAGACAGAACAGAGGAAGTCCCGACAGATTATAAAGAAATTTCTTTCGTCTGTTTAAGACCGGATGGTTGTTTGGAACTTCCAACTACTTTGGGGACTGTTTGCAGAAAGGTGGCAAAAACATTAGAGGGATTTGAAGGCTTTCATTTCCACCAGTTACGTCACACCTATACAAGCAACCTTTTAGCAAATGGAGCTGCCCCAAAAGATGTGCAGGAATTGTTGGGACACTCAGATGTCAGTACCACAATGAACGTCTATGCTCACTCCACAAGAGATGCGAAACGAAAATCAGTTCGGCTTCTTGATAAAGTGGTGGGCAATGACTAAAAAATTTCCCTTATTTCCCTTGTGATTATCTCATAAGGGCAAAAATAAGGGAAACTACATATCATTTCACTAATGGACAGGCGGGAAAGCCTATAAAATGGGGAAAGTTAGAGGAATAATTATATAAATTTCAGTTTGATTAACTCCCTTTGAGAGAGGAATACCCTTTCTCAAAGGGCTTTTTTAATTTATCCGCATATTCGCAAACTTGGGGCAAGTACCTTTTCTTCATATAATAAAGCCAAAGGAAGGAGAGGATTTGATATGAGTAACAGCTTAGCGGCAGTACATCCGGAATTGGTTGCCGAGTGGTCGGAAAAGAATTTGCCACTGACACCGGACAGCATAACTTTCGGCTCGAATAAAAAGGTATGGTGGAAAGGTGCTTGCGGTCACGAATGGCAGACAACCACAATGCTTGCAAACTCTGAGTTTGTGGCACTCTTGAAGCAGGCAAATACAGACAGTTCAAAGATGGCGGAGGTTATCGGGGTATCAGAGGCACAGCTTCGGTTCGTAACTAATACCGCCTCTGGAATGGGACTTATTAAGTGTGGTTCGGTAGTAATTCCCTTTGATAATCAGATCAGCAAGGATACGGATTTGTACAGGCTGTATAATACCAACATTCATGAGAAGATTGCGGAACAGAAGAAAAAAGAAGCAATGCTGCAGTGATAACAGATGAATTTTTATAGAATCTATAGTATAATCAAGAGGTCGGATGAATGTCCGACCTTGATGATAATAAATTAGATATTCCCTATTTTTAAGAAGAAAGCATATAAGATTCGATATGAAAAATAAATAAGGAAGCAGTTCTAAAATGTATCATTTGTACCGGAGAACATGTGGCTGGATTTTAAGATATGCTTATCGTACACTTTGACGAGAATATGTTGATTGGGGATGCAGCGGACCTGGATGCATTTATGGAAATGTATGGTGTGGAAGCAATTTCCAAGGAATATTTGTAATTATTAGGGAAAAGAAAATTTGAATTTTACGCACTATTAACTTTTGGATATAAAGTGCCGATATTACAGATATAGAAACGGATTTCTGTATCAATTTTCAAGGAGGATGATACCATGATTAGAGCAGCTAATTTAACACAGGTAACAGATTATTATAAGAGCAATACTGTTAGTAAGCAAAATAACACAGAGAAAGCAAAAGATGTGCAGCCCAATGCACAGAAAATAAAATCCAGCGAAGATAAGTTATCTTCTAAGGCACAGAAATATCTGGAAACATTGCGTAAGGATAATGCGGATTTCGATTTTATTATTGCTGATAAAGGCGATGATTTCAGAGGATTAGTAGACCAAAGCGATAAGGAATTTACAGTTGTTTTTTCAAGTGCTGAACTTGAAAGAATGGCATCCGATGAGAAATATGCACGGGAAAAATTGTCTACGGTAAAAACTGCAGTTGAGATGTCAGATAAAATCAATGAACAGTTTGGGTTTGAACGTGCTTGGGGAACGACAGACAATAGTGGAACTGTATTAAATAAGTTAACTATGTCCTTTGATGATGATGGAAAGATGACACTTTTTGCTGATTTGGAGAAGATTACAGAAAAGCAGAAAGAACGGCTTGAAGAATTAAAGGAAAAACGTGCAGAGGAGAAAAAGCAGGAAAAGAAGGATGTAACTGTTAAGCGGACTACAATTCAGGCAAATTCAAAAGAAGAATTACTTGAAAAGATTTCTGAACTGGATTGGAGTAAGATAACAGAAGAAAAGGCAACACAGGGTATGAAGTTTGATATCACTATTTAATCGTAGCATTAACCGGGAATTGGAGGTGTGCTATGATTGCAGGTACAATACGAAACGCTGTGAATCAGATGCAGTTAGTAAATGATTGGGAGCAAAAGAAGGCTACCGGGGATGTTGTAAAGAAGCAAGAGGGTATGACTGTAACAAGTCAGGAAGAAAGCATGATTCAGCATTTCCGAGAGCAACTTGAGCGAGACAAAGAAAGTTCTGCATATAGTCAGATTTATAACAAGATTGCAAGCGGTCAAGAATTAACAGCTTCAGAAGAAGATGCTATTCGTCAGAAAGACCCTAAAGCCTATATGGAATATAAAGCGGCAAGAATGGAACAAGAAGCTTATGAGCGTAGGTTGGAGAGATGTAAGACAAAAGAAGAGGCTCAAAGGCTTCAAGTAAATGAGATGAATGGAAATTTGGCAGAACTAAAAAGTATCGTGAATAATCCAAATATTCCAAAGAGTGAAAAGCTTAAGGAAGCTCAACGTATCATGGGAAATACTTTTAGAGCTGTAGAGTCATTCACAAGATTTGTAAAAAGTACAGAATATAGGGATTTGCCAACAGAAGAGGAAATTGTAGAGACATCTATAGAAAAGGGGCAGGTTGCAGAGGATTCAAACGATACTGAAATGTCTGAACAGTTAACATCAGATACAACTGTTTCAGTAGATGAGGCAGCAAAAATAGTAAATGATTCGAAGCGAGATTTACAATTAAGTGATGTTCACCAAATTGAAAAAGATGTTATAGAGGAAATGAAGGATATCGAAATAAAGCATTTTGGTGAGAAGAAATCATCGGTCAGAATAGACATTACGGTATAGGAATAGTCTGCGTGAAATTTCAGTTTCATGTTGCTTTTAATAATTGAATATTGAATGATTTTACATAGCCGTTAAGGAGTAATTTTTGCTCCCTAGCGGCTTATTTTATTTTTCAAAGTAGGAGGTGAGAAAATTGAAAATTAGAAAGGTTGATGACAAACCGATGGTCATTCACACCAAGGAGAAAGCCAAGATTCATGCCCACGAACCGAAGGGAGCCAAGATTAAGGGGAGTAACATCTATACAGTAGAGAGAGGTCCTAAGACAGCTGGTGCAAAGGTAACTGATACGGATAGAAAGAAGTCCTATCGCAAGAGTACCATTCATCAGTCGGAGCCGAAGAATAAGGGATTATCAAGATTCAAGCAAAACCTTAAGGAATCAAACACTTCCATCAAGACCAAGAACACGAATCTTCACATTGCAGGAAGAACTGGAG
Organism: Roseburia amylophila; assembly: GCF_025567465.1. NCBI lineage: Bacteria > Bacillati > Bacillota > Clostridia > Lachnospirales > Lachnospiraceae > Roseburia > Roseburia amylophila. The sequence goes on along the minus strand of NZ_JAOQKI010000017.1, from coordinate 21,971 downwards.
CACTTGTAGCGGGGGCAGTAACAGATCAGGTGGAAGGCGGTCAGGAGGTATCGCAGGCAGCATATCTTGCATATGAAGCAAGCCGCCCTGTTACCGGAACTGCTTCTAAGGGGGCTGCACTTTTCAGGAAAAAGGCGGCAGCCGAGGCAAAGAAGCGTATCAAGAAGGTAGAGGCAGGAAAGAAGCTGGCAAAAAAGACAGCAAAGAAAGCTGCCAAAGATACAGCCAAGACTGTAGCTAAAGAGACGGCAAAAGAAACAGCAAAGACTACTGCCAAGGTTGCAACGAAAACTGCTACAAAGGCAGCTGCTACGGCGGCAGGAACAGCGGTTGCACCGGGAGTAGGCACGGCAATCGGCATGGCAGCCGGATATGCGGCAGGTGTGTCCATAGAGGTCAAGGATGAAAAGATGACAAACCGGAGCAGGAAGATAAAGTTCTTTCTGGATAAGATGAAAGCACAGGAGAATCAGACGGATAGTGTGGCAAAGCTGGTAAAGGATCTGATTGTGCGAAAAGCGATTACCTGGGTAAAGGCAGCTGCACCGATTATCGGATTGGTGCTTTTATTACTTGTTCTTGTAGTTGCCATGATTGCGGTTCCGGTTATAGCGGTGATAGCAATCCTTTACAATTCTCCATTTGCTTTATTCCTGCCACCACTTGAATCAGGAGATACCGTGCAGACAGTAACGAGTGCCTATGTGCAGGAGTTTAACCGGGATGTGAACACGAAAGTGAATGAGCATACCGGATATGACCTTGGAGAGCTTGTCTATGTGGATTATGAAGGTATGGAAGAAAATCCAAGCAATTACTATGACATCATGGCAGTCTATATGGTCAAGCATGGTGTCGGAGATACTGCAACAGTCATGAATGATACTTCTAAAGGCTGGCTGCAGGCAGTTGTAAATGATATGTGTTCATACACCACAAGCACCGGAACAAAGGATGTGGAAGAAACAGATGCAGACGGTAATGTAACTACTGTCACGAAGTCGGTTCTGTATGTGAATGTCACACTCAAATCTTATCGGGATATGATTTCGGTGTATGGATTTGACGCTAACCAGGTGGAAATGCTTGAGCAGATTATGAGTGCTGACTTTATGGGACAGCTTGGGTACGCTGGCAGCGGAAGCGGTGGTGGAGGCGGCAGTCCGGGAGTAAGTTCCATGACAGAGGATGAAATCAATGCTATTCTTAGTGGAATCACTGACAGCAGGCAGAAAAAAGTCTGCTCATACGCACTTCACAGAGTTGGTTTTCCATACAGTCAGGATATGAGAGATTCCGGCAATTATTATGATTGCAGTTCTCTTGCATATTACTCATGGAAAGATGCAGGCGTGGATATTAGTTATGGCGGTGCAACCACAGCGGCAGCGGAGGCACAGGGACTGGATGAAGCCGGAAAGACTGTCTCCTTTGATGAGTTACAGCCGGGAGACCTTATGGAATGGTTGTTACACTTGGCAACTGGCTTAATGGCAGATTGTCTTGTGAACAGATAGAACAGCTTTGGTGTGAGCTTATCATACCAAAGCAAAACAAAGAACAAAAAGAAAGCGAGGAATAGCATATGAAGTATTCAATTAAGGTAATCCCGATAAAGAGAAGGATAAAGAGGCAACACCCTTTCGATAATTAGTAATCAAGTTACAGGGGCGGTCAAGGCTGCCCCATTTACAGAATGGAGGAAACAGAATGGATATGGAAGCAGGAAAAACACTTACCAATGAGGAGGTCATAAGAGAACTTCTCGAATTGTTAAAGAAGAATGCCATGAAAGAGCAGGCAAACGATGTATTTGAGATATGCAGCTATGTGGATGGACTGGAGAAAAAGATTGATTCCATGACGGAAGAACTTACTAACATGCAGAACCAGATCAAAGAAATGCAGGAAGATACGCTTGTCAATAATGCTAAAAAGGCATTGTCGGAAGCACAGGAGCGACTTAATGCCAGATGTGAGCAGATAAAGTTACAGGTATTGGAAGTGAAAACACAGGTCAAATCTATAGCAAAGAGCATAGTTGATGAGGCAAAAGAAAAGGGAAGATCTGCATTATACAGGGTGTCTGAGTTCTTAGGAATTAAGAAAAGACTTCTTGATATCAGAGAGAATGTAAGAGGTGCAATCAAGACAACGGATAAGGATATAGCAAAGACAGCACTTCTTGCAAAAGGATTTCGTGAGGCTGGTCAGACAGTAGCCAATAAGTTATAATAGTGTTGAAGACATTACAGATGATATAAGAAAACAAATTGGATGGAGAATACAAGAAAAAAGGATTGAGAAGGGAATTACAGCAGTAGATTTAAGTACCTATTTAAATATAACAGCTAATCAAGTCTCAAGGATTGAAAGAGGTTGTGCCGGGATTGATATTTACAAGTTGATTGTAATTTGTAAAATCCTTGGAGTATCGGCGGATTATATATTGTTTGGAGAAATGAAGGAAGAGAACATAACTATTAGTAAAGAGCAGTTTGAGGCGATAAATGGTCTTATCAGCATGTTCGGAAAGGAAAAATTATGATTGAATACATAACACAAGCACTTTATGGATATCATGAATGGAAGCTATGCCCAAACACATTTCCCTTGCAAGTTATGGGATGCAGGAGAAAAGGGACTTACATTATCTGCTTTTGAATGGGAGGAGGATAGAAAAACGCTGATATATGGGCAGGTAGACTATATGTATGGAGAAGCACTTTATAAGCCTGAAATGAAAGAAGGAAATCCTATAAGGTTATATAGTTTGGATGAAATCACGGAGATATTCTGTAAATTAGGACTTCGTATTTGTAACAGCTTTGCTGATTTCAGTGGAAAGCCGAGTTCTGATAATGATATTCAATTGATGGTTTATTCCATACGGGAATAAATCTTCATCAAATCTTTATTTTTTCCTGTTAGGTTATATTTCAGTAAGAAATGAAATATAGAAGGAAGGATAGTAAAGATGGAAATGATGTTACAGACACAAAATCTATGTAAATATTTTAGAAAACAGAAAGCGGTAAATAATGTTTCACTTAATATCGAAAAGGGACAGATTTATGGACTGCTTGGACCGAATGGCGCTGGTAAATCTACCACATTGAAAATGCTGACCGGTATGATGAAACCAACTGCAGGAAAGATTTACTTTGATGGAAAACTTTTGGATAGGAAAGATTTATCAAAAATAGGAGCGTTAATTGAAAATCCGCCTATTTATGAAAATCTTTCCGCCAGAGAGAATTTGAAGGTAAGACAATTACTGCTTGGTACAGATGAAAACAGAATTGATGAGGTCTTGCAGATTGTATCACTTACAAACACCGGAAAGAAGAAAGCAGGACAGTTTTCTTTGGGGATGAAGCAAAGACTAGGCATTGCAATGGCATTGCTTGGAGAACCGGAACTTTTGATATTGGATGAACCTACGAATGGATTAGATCCAATAGGCATCGAGGAATTACGAGAGCTGATCCGGTCTTTTCCGGAACAGGGAATCACTGTAATTCTCTCCAGTCATATTCTCTCAGAGGTACAGTTACTTGCAGATAAAGTCGGGATTATTTCAGGTGGAATCTTAGGATACGAAGGAGCATTAAAGCAGGGAGATAATCTTGAAGATTTGTTTATGAATGTGGTAAGAAAAAACCAGAAAGCAGGTGAAATCCATGGTTAATATTATAAAAGCAGAACATCAAAAAGCCAAAAGAACCATGCGAAAAAAGTTTATCTTGGGATTTCCTCTTCTTACATTTGTAATGGCATTTATATTTACTCTTGGGATGACAAATGCTTATGCAGAAAGTGTTTGGAACTGGTGGTATACACTTTTGCTGCCGGGGATGATTGCTCTATTTTGTTATCTTTCTGTGGCGCAGGAGAAAAAGATAAAATACTATCATTTAATGACTATTCCCACAGACAGAAGAAAATTGTTGCTGGGGAAAATTATTTATATTGGGTACATGATTTTGTTTTCTAATGTGATTGTGTTTGCAGGAGCAACGCTTGGAGGCTTTCTTCTAACGACACATGTTCCAGTTGGAGGAGCGTTGATTGCAGTATTGTTTCTGACGGTTTCTGAGTTATGGGAGATTCCGGTAGCTTTATTTTTAAGTGAACGATTTGGAATGATTGTAAACCTGCTCGTCTGCCTATTTATTACCGTCAGCGGTGTGGTAATATCACAAACCAGAATCTGGTATGTACTTGTTTCTGCAATCCCTATGCGAATGATGTGCCCGTTGCTTCATGTTTTACCAAATGGACTTGCCGCAGAAGCAGGGAATCCTCTTTTGGATACGGGAGTCATTGTTCTGGGAATGTGTCTCTCAATCATCTGGTTTGTTTTTGTAACGGTTCTGTTTTTGAAATGGTTTGAGAGAAGAGAGGTGAAATAAGATGATTGGAAGATCTCTTAATGCAGACTTGCGAAAGATGAAAGGAACATCTGTGATTCTGGCACACTTACTGATTCCGATTATAACCAGCGTTATATTTTTAATATATTACTTTTTTTCACCATGGAATGAAAATATGAAAGTGATTGCATTTTATCAGGCAATAGGAGCAGGACTTCCGGTACTTATTGGAATTTTTACAGCAAGTGTGATGGAACAGGAACAAAATGCAGGTAATTTTCAAAACCTGTTGTCTTTACCAGATAAACTTACAGCATTTTTATCGAAACTGTTGATGCTACTGGTTTTGTGTCTGTGCTCTATCCTATTGACAGCAATCATATTCGGAATTGGATTTGGAAGAATCGCATCAAGCGATATCGAAATCATGAAAGGATGTATATTTGCAGCATTGCTACTGTGGGGAAGCAGTGTTCCACTTTATCTGTGGCAGCTGATTCTGGCTTTTCAGTTTGGAAAAGGGGTATCCATTGGAGCAGGGATTATATCAGGACTAATTAGTGCATTGATGCTTACCGGACTTGGAGATTATGTGTGGAAATATGTATTTGTCTGCTGGACGGGTAGAGTACCATATACTTATCTGCAATCTATATTGGGAGAAACTAGTGTAGGTGAATGGTTGTCATTCATACCAGGTTGCTTAATATTTACAGGGATTAGTATGGTATACTATTTTTGGTGGGTAAACCACTGGGAAGGAAACAGAATATCGGAATAGAATCGAGGGAAACTATGGCAAAAATACTGGCAGTTGATGATGAACCGGCAATTCTGGAAATGATAGAAAGCATTTTGAATAAGGATGGACATCTGGTTACCAAAGTAAGTAATCCGCTGAAACTTAATATGGAAGAATTACATCGTTATGACCTGATTTTACTGGACATTATGATGCCTGGAATTGATGGCTTCGAATTATGCAAAAGAATCAGGGCACTTGTGGATTGTCCGATTTTGTTTCTTACGGCAAAAACGGAGGAAAACAGTCTGGTAAACGGACTTTCTTTAGGAGCAGATGATTATATTTCAAAGCCATTTGGAGTGATGGAACTTCGGGCAAGGATCAATGCACATCTTAGAAGAGAGCACAGGGAACATTCTGTCCGGATGGTTTTGGGGAGGGTCTGTATTCAAATATCTCAAAAGAAACTATTGGTTGATGATAAGGAACTTCCTCTTACGAAAGCGGAGTACGAAATTTGTGAATTCCTGGCTAAAAACAGGGGACAGGTTTTCTCGAAAGAACAGATTTTAGAAGAGGTCTTTGGTTTTGACAGTGAGAGTAATGACAGTACCATTATCACGCATATCAAAAATATAAGAGCAAAATTTGCGGATTATGATTATACACCGATAAAAACAGTCTGGGGGATTGGATATAAATGGGAAGAGTAAAGAGAAGCAATGCACTCAGCTGGATTTTTATGAGATATGTACTGGTCATGCTTGGATCATTAGTAGGTTTGGTGATTGTTGCTTGGCTGCTGCTGTCCCTTTTGATTAGTGTGGGCTGTATCTATCCGGCGAATTATGCAGAGCAAAAGATTAATGAAGCATATGATACGATTTTACGTGCGGATAAAGTAACTGCTGAGATGATTCCTGCACTTTGTGATTATGTAATCTTTTCAGAGAATGGAGAGAAAATAGGTGGAGATATGTCAGAACAATACGAACAGATAGCATGGAATGTTGCAAAGTACGGAAACGCATCCGGGAAATATTTTTATAAAGTAATTGTAAGGGAAAATGAATATGTTGTATTGCAATATCGCCTGACACCTCAATATCATTCAGCTTTTTTGAGGGAGCATTTTATAGGACCACAGAATGTGATGAGTATTATGTCAGTGATTGGAGCGGTAGCGATTATCATCATTCCGTCCATACGTTTTGGAAAAAGAATCAAAAAGCAGATGCAGCCTGTATTAGACGCAATCAGACAAATAAAGGATCAAAATCTGGAATATGAGACATCCTGTTCCGGTATCAAAGAGTTTGATGACTGTTTATCGGCAATCGATGATATGCGAGATGCATTGCGAGAATCTTTAGAAAAGCAGTGGAAAACAGAGCAGGAAAAGAAACAACAGATGTCTGCTTTGGCGCATGATATTAAAACACCTCTTACGATTGTACGGGGAAATGCAGAACTACTTTCAGAGACTGAACTGACCACAGAACAGAAGAATAATATCACTTATGTTTTGAACGGCACAACACAGATACAAAGTTATGTAAAACAGTTGATAGATGTCACAAAATCATGGAATTGCAGTGATGTTACCTATACAACGGTGAGGTTAGAAGATTTTTTCGCAGATATAAAGGAACAGGCACTCGGACTGGTAGAAATCTATCACCAGAAAATAGATTGGAAGGCGGGACAAAGTGATAAAAAGGTAACGATTGCTTATGATCCAATGTTCCGGGCCGTAATGAATATGATTCAGAATGCAGTGGAGCATACAAAAGAAAATGGAATCATTTATATTGACGCAAAGGAGCAGGATGGCCGGCTGACATTCATTGTGGAGGATAGCGGATCAGGATTTACAAAAGAAGCATTATTGCATGGCACAGAGCAGTTTTTTATGGATGACACAAGTAGAAATGGCGAAGCCCATTATGGGATGGGACTATTTTTTGCAAAAACTGTGGCTGAAAAATATGGTGGAGGTATTAAACTTTCAAATTCTGAAAATACAGGTGGGGCGAGGGTAGAAATATTTTTCCTGAGTAGTCAAGAAACAAGCTAAATAGACCGCAATTAAGCTATGTAAAAGAAATTTTACATGCTTTTATCTAATATGTAAAAGCCTTTTGATAGACATTACTACTACGTTTGCTGTAATCTCATGGAAGAAGGAGGCATACAGAATTATGATAGCTGATAAAATTAAAAATGCTCGTACTATTCTTTATTACATAACTATCATTATACACACCTTGTAAAATATGGTAACGCTTGGTTCAGCAAGATTTCTTTCCCAGTTAGATATAGCTTTGTAGGAAATGGTAACACCTTCCTTAGCTAATTCATCAGCGAGATCCTGCTGGAGCAAGCCTTTCTTTTTTCTATATGATGAAATGATTTCTTCGATTGAGTACATAAATACGCCTCTTTTCTTTCATTTTGTTGATTTCTAATGTCTCTTTTCACTCCATAGTATATAGCAACAGTACCAATTAGAAAAAGCTGATTGCACAAAGGTGTTTGCAAAAAACGACACCTGATATTCAAAAACAGCATAATTCTTTGTAAAATCTTGAAAAAGCTAATATTCAGATATATAATGTTAAGAAAATAAGTGCAATGAAGGAAGAGCATAAGATATAGGAGCGTTACAAATGAGAATATGTTATAATAAGCTTCAAAAACTTATGATTGATAATCAGATGAAAAGACAAGATTTAATGCGGGCAGCAGAGATTACATCATATGCAATAACTAAAATAAATAAGAACGAACCGGTATCTCTTGAGGTATTGATGAATATATGTCAGGTGTTCCATTGTGATATCGGAGATATATGCGAGGTTGTTTTGGACGAGTGAATGAGGAGGTCTGAAGATGGCAACAATTAGCAAGAAAAATATGTTTAATGAAGCTACCCGTGTTCAAATGCCGGCAATGGTTCATTTAACACGACTTGGTTATACTTATTTTGGAAAAATAACTGAAGATATGGCTGGTACAGTATATGACCCTGATACGAATATCTTAATTAATGTTTTCAAGGAACAGTTTGCACGACTTAATCCAACTCATGTAGGAGAAGTGGAACAGACATTGAAAACTATTAGGCAGGAATTAGATAATGATGATATAGGGTACAGTTTTTATAAGCAATTATTGTCTGTTTCTCCTATTAGGTTGGTGGATTTTGAAAATCCAAAGAATAATACATATCATTTTACTGCCGAGTTCACTTGTAAGCGTGACCAAGATGAATTTAGACCAGATATTACATTGTTTGTGAATGGACTTCCACTTGTATTTGTTGAAGTAAAGAAGCCGAATAATCACGGCGGCATGGTTGCGGAAAGCAAAAGAATGAACCAAAAGAGATTTCCTAATAAAAAATTTAGGAGATTTTTAAACATTACGCAATTGATGATTTTTTCTAATAATATGGAATATGACACTATGGGTGGCATTGTTCCAGTTCAAGGGACTTTCTATTGTACGACAGCAAAACAGTCTGCACCGTTCAACTGTTTTAGAGAAGAAAATCCTGCTAATTTGGATATTGCACCTTATAATGCAGATTTTCCATATAAAGATATTGACCCACTTGTGGAAAAGAAAATTTTGACTGATTTTAATTGTCAGGTTATCCATACTTCTCCAGAGTATCAAACAAACTTAGATACCTATACACCGACTAATCGTGTATTGACGTCTATGTGTAGCCCTGAAAGACTGCTATTCATATTGAAATATGGAATCGCCTATGTTCGTTTTCATAAAGAAATAAATGGAAGGATAGAGTTTATTGAGCAGAAACATATAATGCGTTATCAACAGATGTTTGCAGCTTTAACAGTCAGAAGTAAGATTGACGAAGGTGTTAATTCAGGCATTATATGGCATACTCAGGGTAGCGGGAAAACAGCTCTTTCTTATTATCTTACTTATGTTCTATCTGATTATTTCAGCAAGCAAAATAAAGTTGCGAAGTTTTATTTCATTGTTGACCGTCTTGATTTGCTGAAACAGGCTTCAGAAGAATTTGAAGCTCGTGGATTAGTTGTAAAAACAGCAAGTTCCCGTGTAGAACTTATGGAACAGTTCCGGAACAATCAGGCACAAGAAGGAAATACAGGAAAACCTGAAATTACGGTTGTAAATATACAACGTTTTGCTGAAGATGGGTCAAAGGTTGACCTTCCCGCTTATGCAACGAATTTACAGAGAGTGTTTATTATTGATGAAGCACATAGGGGATATAAACCAGAAGGTTCATTCTTGGCTAATCTTCTTGATGCAGATAAAAACGCGATAAAGATTGCATTGACAGGAACACCACTTTTGAAAGAAGAAAGAGAATCTTGGAGAGTTTTTGGTAATTATATTCATACATACTACTATGACAAGTCAATTTTAGATGGATATACGTTGAAAATTATCCGTGAGGATATAGAAACTCAGTATAAAGAACGACTTTCTGAAATTTACGAAAAACTTGAAACTTTGGTGGAAAAGAAGGATGTAAAGAAAAGTCAGATTGTTGAACATGATAACTATGTCAAAGAGTTACTTAGATATATTATTTCTGACCTAAAGAGATTTAGACAAATTCAGGGAGATAATACACTTGGAGGTATGGTCATTTGTGAAACAAGTGAGCAGGCAAGAAAGTTGTTTGCGTATTTTGATGAAATTCAAGCAGAACTTAATAAAGATGCTTCTATGAAAAGTCATTTGCAAGCTAGACTAATACTTCACGATAGTGATGATAAGGATACAAGAGATAAAATTATTGATGACTTCAAAAATAATATGACAGTTGACATTCTTATCGTTTTCAATATGCTTCTTACCGGATTTGATGCTCCAAGGTTGAAACGTTTGTATTTTGGAAGAAAATTGAAAGACCATAATCTGTTGCAAGCAATCACAAGAGTTAATAGACCATATAAAGAGAATCGTTATGGATATGTTATTGATTTTGCAAATATAAAAAGGAACTTTGAGGAAACAAATGAAGCATATCTCAAAGAACTGAACCGTTTTAATGACCCAAATGAAGTTGGTGAGGGAAATGAAACAGATACATTCAAACAGGTTATTGAAGACCCGGCAGAACTCATTAAACAAATGCAGGAAGTGCAGCAGGTTCTTTTTAACTATACCACAGATAATGCAGAAGAATTTAGCTCAGAAATATCCACGATTGAGGATAAGCAAGAATTGCTTAAACTTAAAAAAATTCTTATTGCTGCTCGTGATTGCTGTAATTTGGTAAGAACTTTTGGTGATGATGAGCTGAAGGAAACATTTGCGAAAATGGAATTAACAAAGTTGCCATCATTGATTTCAGAGGTGCAACATCATATTGATAACATAAATCAGAAGGAACTTTTTGCAAGTGATGAAACCACAAAGTTGCTTGTCAATGAAGCAATGGAGGATATTACTTTTAATTTCAGCAAAATCAGTGAGGAAGAATTGAGAATCGTCGGTGGCAAAGATGCAGTAACAGAAAAGTATAAAAAGACTGTTCGTGCTTTTACTCAGAATATTGACCCTGATGATCCAGAGTTTATTACTTTGCAGGAAGCATTTTTGCTTCGCTTTAAGCAACACGGTTTTGAACCTAAGAGTGTATCTGAGATTGAGGAGCAAGGAAAGGAACTGGAAGATATTCTAAAAAAACTTGACGAATTGCAGAAGAAAAATACGGTTCTGCTGAGAAAATATAATGGCGATGCGAAATTCGCAAGGGTTCATAAAAGAATCAAGGAAGAAAATCTTGCCCGAAAAGCAGAAAATAAGCAACCGATTGTTTCGGAATATGATATGTCTATTATGAATGTTTTACTTTCTATTAAGTCTGATATTGATCAAAAGGTATATGACAGAAATGACATATTGAAGAAAGATGCCTATTTTGAGAGAACGGTTATGACACAAATAAAAGCAGGTATTGATAAGTTGGGAATAGCTAGTTCTCGTGAGGACAGAGTGTTTATACAGAGTAGGATTACAAAGCAGTATCTTGATCAGTATAACCATACTTATTCAGTGGCATAAAGGAGAACACAATGGAAGAAACAAAGACAATAAAAGAAAAAACCATAGAGTTGATAGATGCATTAAAAGCGACTTGTCAGACCTATGGTATGGGAAACGATGGTAATGAGTATAAAATTATTACGCAGGTTTTTCTTTATAAATTTCTCAATGATAAGTTTGGATATGAGGTAAAAAAAGTCAGTCCAATTCTTAGAAATGCTGAAAAATGGGAGTTGGCGTATGCTGAAATGTCAGATGCTGACCGCTTGGATATTTTTGATAGTTTACCATCAGATATTCCATTTCTTAACCCAGAGCATCTGATTGCAAATTTATGGAATCAGCAGGCAAAAGGAGATTTTGATTTAATTTTTGACAGCACAATGACAGATATAGCGGATAAGAATATTGATATATTTTCAACTCAGACTGCTCAGAACACTAAAATACCGCTTTTTGAAAAGCTGACACAGTATGTAACTGATGATACAGCAAGAGCACCTTTTGCCCGTGCTTTGGTTGATAAGTTGGTAAACTTTTCTTTTGAAGAAGCATTTGAAAAACACTATGACTTCTTCGCAGATATATTTGAATATCTGATAAAGGACTACAATACCGCAGGCGGTGGTAAGTATGCAGAGTATTATACTCCTCACGCTATTGCAACGATTATGGCAAGGTTGCTTGTTGGTAATGCAACTGATTTACATAGCATTGAGTGTTATGACCCTTCTGCTGGAACTGGAACACTCTTGATGGCCCTTGCTCACAAAATTGGCGAAGATAAGTGTACGATTTTTGCACAGGATATTTCACAACGAAGCAATAAAATGTTGAAACTTAATCTTATCCTGAACAGTTTGGTATCTTCTCTTGACCACGCAATTCAGGGAGATACGTTAATTGCTCCGTATCATAAGAGTGATAATGGACAGGAATTAAGAACTTTTGATTATGTAGTTTCAAATCCGCCTTTTAAGATGGATTTCTCAGATACAAGAGAGCGTATAGCAGCGATGCCTGTTCGCTTTTGGGCGGGAGTTCCGAAAGTACCTGCAAAAAAGAAAGAGAGTATGGCAATTTATACATTGTTCATTCAGCACGTTCTTAATTCATTGAAATCAACCGGAAAAGGTGCAATTGTAGTTCCTACCGGATTTGTAACTGCAAAGTCGGGGGTAGAAAAGAAAATATTACAACATATTGTAGACGAGCATATAGTTTATGGCTGTATTAGTATGCCGTCAAATGTTTTTGCTAATACCGGAACTAATGTATCAGTATTATTTTTCGATAATTCAAGAAAAACAGATAAGGTTGTACTGATAGATGCTTCAAAACTGGGAGAAGAATATAAGGACGGTAATAATCAGAAACGCAGACTTCGTGATTTTGAGATTGATAAGATTGTCGATACATTCCTTAATAAAGAGGCTGTTGATGATTTTTCAGTTGCTGTTACCTATGATGAAATCAAAGAAAAGAAGTATTCGCTTGCGGCTGGACAATATTTTGATGTAAAAATCGAATATGTTGAATTGTCACAGGACGAGTTTAATGCTCGTATGAGTGCCTATGCAGAGAAGTTGCAGGAATATTTTGTAGAGGGCGACAAACTGAAAACAGAAATTATGGAACAGTTAAAGAAGGTAAAGTATGAGTAAACTTACAAAATACAAATTTAGTGATTTATATGAAATGAGTTCAGGTATATCTTCATCAAAAGAACAAGCCGGACACGGTTCCCCATTTATATCATTTAGTACCGTGTTTAATAATTATTTTCTGCCTGAAGAATTACCAGATTTGATGGATACATCTCTTAAAGAGCAAGAAATATTTTCTGTAAAAAAAGATGATGTGTTTATTACAAGAACAAGTGAAACCGTTGACGCTTTGGCAATGAGTTGTGTTGCTGTTAAAGACTATCCGAAAGCAACTTTTAGTGGTTTTGTAAAAAGACTAAGACCGAAAACAACGGGAATAGTGTACTCAAAGTATATTGCTTTCTTTTTGAGAAGTAAGTATTTTCGTAAAGTATTAGATTGCAATACGATAATGACTTTGAGGGCAAGCTTTAATGAGGATATGTTTTCATTTTTGTATTTATATCTGCCGGATTATGAAGAACAGGTAAGAATAGGCGATTTATTATATAAAATGGAAATGAAAATCCGAACAAATAATAAGATAAACGATAATTTACCGTATCAGTCATTGATGGTAGCCTGACCGTTCATCAGCATAGGCAGCAACCAGTCACGAAGTTTAACAAGTTCTTGATTTTCACAAACGTTTTTACTTATTTGTGCATATATAGCTTGAGTAGTTTCGTGATAAGCACATAAAACTGTATCTTCAGGAATAATAATGTGAACGCCGGCTAAATCATCATTGTTTACAGCTTCTTGGGTCGCTCCGTGAGCAAGCATATCTTTATGAATTTCAAAATATGCATTTGAAACATAAGAAGCAATATATTCAAAACTGATTTCGTTGCATTGTAATCCACAAAATCCTGTTGAAAGAATAGAACTTGAAATAATAGGTTGCATTTCTTTGTTTAGGTAAAGATGTTTAATGCTATTTTTCATTTTAGCAAACCATACAGAATTTATACTTGGTTGCATATTAGCACGACTTTCTCTGCCGTCATAATCAACAATAGTTCCTGTTGAAATAGAAGTGCCTTTAACATCGGCTGTTGCTAGGTATGTTTTTGTATTAAAGATTTTAACTCCAGGTTTTATTACGGAAGATAAACAGTTTGAAATTACAGATTGGACTTTCCAGTTTTCAGGAATATTACGCCTCAAAGTATCATTCCAAACCATTTTTCCACCTGAAATCTGATAAGGATTGCCGTTGTTATCAGGAAAATCAAATTGGATAAACCAATAATCGTATAAAAGCATAAGTTGCTGCTCTAAATTATCGTTTAACATATATCCCATAACTCTTGTGAGTGGCAGGAGTTAAAGCAGGGGACTACCGCTCCATAGTTGGTCTCTAAGTTAAATAAAAGGAGAATTGACTATGAAACAGAATTTAATTATGGATATTGTTCAGGGTATGCTGCCTTATTTGAACAATGCACAAACACAGCGATTGCAGGAGGTACTGCAACATACGCTTTTTGATTATGAAGTTGCAAAAACAGAAAGTGATGAAGGATTATCGGAGCAGAACTTGGTTGAATTGTTTCTATCGGCAAAGAGAATTGAGGGCTGTTCCGAGAAAACTTTGAAATATTACAAAGCAACTATACAGGCAATGATTGATAGTATAGGTAAAGGTATTAAATATATTGTAACTGATGATATACGCTGTTACCTTACTGAATATCAGTCAAATAAAAATTCAAGTAAAGTTACGATTGATAATATAAGACGAATACTTTCTAGCTTTTTTTCTTGGCTTGAGGACGAGGACTATATTTTGAAAAGTCCGGTTAGACGAATACATAAGGTTAAAATTGGAACGAATATTAAGGAAACTTATTCAGATGAAGCACTTGAATTGATGAGAGATAATTGCACCGAACTCAGGGATTTGGCTATGATTGATATGTTGGCATCAACAGGTATGCGAGTAGGAGAAATGGTTCTATTAAATCGAGAAGATATAGATTTTAATGAGCGTGAATGTGTTGTTTTTGGAAAGGGCGATAAGGAGAGAATTGTTTATTTTGACGCTAGAACAAAAATACATTTGCAGAATTATTTACAGAACAGAATGGATAATAATCCGGCACTGTTTGTATCATTAAAAGCTCCTTATGAACGATTGAAAATTGGTGGTATTGAAGTGCGATTACGAAATTTTGGAAAACAATTAGGTCTTAGTAAGGTGCATCCACATAAATTTAGGCGTACTCTTGCAACTATGGCAATAGATAAGGGAATGCCCATTGAACAGTTACAGCAACTTTTGGGACATAGAAAAATAGATACGACTTTGCAATATGCAATGGTCAAACAGAGTAATGTAAAATTAGCTCATAGAAGATATATAGGATAGGGTGAATCAAATGATAATCAAAGAAAATATACTAAATAATGGCTGGCATATTATAAAGTTTAGTGATTGTATAAAACAACTTAATACTGGTTTGAATCCTAGAAACAACTTTTCTCTGGGAAGTGGTAAGCTGAAATATATAACAGCAAAAAATTTAACTAAATTTGGTACGATTGATTTCTCAAAATGTGATTTTATTGATGAAGACGCAAAAAAAATTATTCACAAAAGGTCTGATATTAGAAGGGGCGATATTTTATTTTCAAGTAGAGCACCCATTGGACATTGTCATTTGATAACAGAAGATCCAGATTTTTATGATATTGGCGAATCAATATTCTCGATAAGAGTGAATCAAGATGTTGCTTTGCCTGAATATTTATGTTTGTATTTAGCGAGTGATTATTTTGTTAAAGTGGCGTCGAAACATACAACTGGAAGTATTATAATGGAAATACGAATTAGCGATTTGATGAATACAGAAATTATTATTCCACCTCGAGAGATACAGAAGAATATAGCTAAATGTTTGAATAAAATAGACCGAAAAATAGAATTGAATAAGATGGTAAACGATAATTTAGAGCAACAAATAAAAACAATTTTTACATTTCAGTTTTTGCAAAATGCAAATACTGAATGGAAACAGCAATCATTAGCAGAACTTTCCGAAATGTATCAACCGAAAACAATTAGTGGAAAAGATTTAATTGCAGCCGGGAACTATTTTGTGTATGGAGCAAACGGAATTATTGGAAAATACAATCAATATAATCATTCCGAGTCTGAAATAGCTGTCGCTTGTAGAGGAGCAAGCTGCGGCTCCATTCAGATGACATTACCGTTTTCTTGGATTACTGGGAATGCAATGGTGGTAAAGCCGCATTCTAATTTCCCGTATAGAGAATATCTTTATTATTATTTGCTTGCAAAAAATCCAAACTATTTATGTTCAGGTTCGGCACAACCACAACTTACAAGAGAAAACTTAACACTATATTCCTTAAAAGTACCTTCAACAACCGAATTGAACGCTTTTGAAAATTATGCTGAAAAAGTAAGAAAGATAATTATCAAAAATCAACAGGAAAATATCGAGCTTTCAACTTTACGTGATTGGTTGTTGCCTATGCTGATGAACGGTCAGGCTACCATCAGTGATTGATGTGGTAAATTATCGTTTACAGTAGAAGGAGAAACTATATGATGAGTATTTCAGATTGGATAAGTATTATTTGCGCGGGAGTTGCTTTAATAGTCACGGTTATTATTGCCGTTCTGCAAATAAGACAAAGCAACCGTATGGAGAGGTTTGAAAAAAGGCAGGACAAGCGTGATGAGCAGCGTTATCAAGAAAGCGTAAAAGCACAAGCGGTTTCATTTATTTCTAAATATTATAAGGATAGAGGGCTTATTCCATTATGTGCAATAGCCGCGATGTATAATGATTTGTTTTATTACAACAGAGAGATGTATAGGGAATTTTGCTGTTGTACTAAAGAGGTTCAAAATAGAATTTTGGAATATTGTGATTTGGATTTACGAGTTAGTGAGTACAATATTTATGAAAAGTGTTTGGCTACAATAGAAAGTGTACTAAATAAACACTTCCCTGATGATAAAAGTGTTTTTTACGAGGGAGGAAAGTATTTTGCTCGTAGCTTAGAATACTATGCTGATAAACCTGTTCCACATCAAGAGTTTGAGTATCAAAATCATATTACAGATGTTTTGGTTGATGCATTTAATAGTAATGATAAAAGTGTTATGCCTATTCAACAGTTGTCGATGGAATATAATTTTGGGAGTTGTAAAGAAATAGAAGCTTGTCAGTTGGTTACTGTTATCGCAGAGTTTGTAGCAATCTATGGGAATAAAAATAAAAACATTGATAAATCATACGGCTCTCCGGGAGGATACGATGGAGAAGTCATAGAAACAATGGAAGATTTATTCCTTTTAGCATTATTTGAAATATATACAAATTGTGTTTTATAAATATGAGGTAAGAAAAATAATTTTTCAGAGGAAATTTTAGAAAGGTCGGGCTATGGAAACAAAGCCAAGAATTTTATATTTACAAAAGATTTTACTGGAAAGAACAGATGAAGAAAATCCTCTTTCCACAACACAGTTAATCAATATATTGAATGATGAATATGGAATATCTGCACATAGAACAACAATAACAAAAGATATTGCGGCACTTCAGGAGTTTGGAATGGATATTGTTACTATCCACTCTACTCAGAGCAAATACTTTGTAGCCAGCCGCAAGTTTGAATTGCCGGAACTGAAACTGCTGATAGACGCAGTAGAGTCATCGAAGTTCATTACAAAGAAGAAAAGCGAAATTCTAATTGAGAAGATACATACGATGACCAGTCCAGGGCAGGTGGCAAAGCTGAAGCGTAATAACTATGTGGTCAATCGAATTAAGCCGGATAATGAACAGATATATTACATCATTGACGCTATAAACGACGCCATCAATGCAGGCAAGCAGATTTCTTTTCAGTATTATGATTATACTGGATTAAAGAAAAAGGTTCTGAAGAATAAGGGCCAAATTTATAAGCTGAGTCCATACAAACTTCTTTGGAATGGGGATAATTATTATGTTATCGGATATTCTGAGAAGAAAAGCAAGGTTATCAATTTCAGGGTAGATCGTATTGCTTCCAAACCGGAGATATTGGATAAAGATATTATTCCTATGCCTGCTGATTTTGATATTGAGAATTTTACAAAAGAAGTGTTCTTTATGTTCTCAGGCGAGAAAGTTCTTGTGGATTTACGGTGTGATAACAGTCTGATGAAAACAATGGTTGACCGTTTCGGAGAAGATGTAACAACCCTTGCGTACGATATGACTTCTTTTAGAGTACAGACCGAAGTATCAGCAAGTCCTACCTTTTTCGGTTGGGTGTTTGGCTTTAATGGCAAAGTACAGATACTTGAACCAGAAAGTGTGAAAGAACAGTACAGACAAATGATTGCAAAAGCCGATGAGGATATGCAGAAAAGCGAATAATTAAAAATGAAATCCAAAGGAGCGATAGCTATGGATAATAAATTAGAAAAAATCGGTCAAAATAGTTTTATGGATAATTTTGTTAAAACCGATGACATCTTAAAGGATATGTGTGGGATTATCGAGTCTTCACAAAAAGCTGCATATCAGGCTGTTAATACATTGCTCGTACAGAGAAATTGGTTGATTGGTTACAGAATTGCAGAAGAAGAATTAGGTGGAGATGAACGCTCGGAGTATGGATTAGAGGTAATAAAGAAAATTTCTAAAGAACTGACTCAGCGATATGGAAAAGGATATGATAGAAGTAATTTATATCATTGCCTGAAGTTTTATAAAACCTTTCCTGAAATTGTCGACACGGCGTGTAGACAATCCGGTGCTCTGCTTTCGTGGTCGCATTATAGAACCTTATTACAGGTCAAAGACCCTGAAGCTCGTGATTGGTATGAGAAAGAAGCCGCAGAACAGACTTGGAGTGTCCGTACTTTGCAGAGGAACATTTCTTCTCAGTATTATTACCGTATGCTAAGAACTCAGAAAAAAGAGCTTGTAGAAAGTGAAATGAAGGAACTGACAGCACCGTATCAAAATGATAAGTTGGAGTTTATCAAAAATCCGGTAGTTGCAGAGTTCTTAGGATTTTCTCAGAACACAGATTTTACAGAGAGTGACCTTGAGAAAAGTATTCTTTCCAATTTGCAGAAATTTTTGATGGAGCTTGGAAAGGGATATGCTTTTGTGGCAAGGCAACAGCATATTCATACGGAGAAGCAGGACTATTATATTGACCTTGTGTTTTATAATTACATACTGAAATGCTTTGTCCTCATCGACCTGAAAACAGAGAAGATAACACATCAAGATGTAGGACAGATGGATATGTATATCCGTATGTATGATGAATTGAAACGCAGTAAGGGCGATAACCCGACAATTGGTATTGTTCTCTGCTCTGATACAGACGATGATATTGCCCGTTATTCTGTTATGCACGGCAATGAACAGTTATTTGCTTCCAAGTACAAATTATACCTGCCGACAAAAGAAGAACTGAAAGCGGAGATTGAAACTCAAAAGGCAATGTTTTATCTTCAGCAGCAGGATAATGAAGAAAAGGAAATAGAATAGGATTTGGGCAGATTGTCTGCACAATTTATCAGATATTCTTGGACATGTGGATACGAAAGCAACGATGCAAATTTATACAGAAGATACTAAGGATTTGAAGAAGTCTAGGTTTATAAACTTTGAGATATTGTGATTGATTTGTGACCATTTATGGAGATAAGTGTTGAGGTTTGGCTATGAACAACAGTTTAGCAGAAGTATACCCTGGGCTTATTTCGGAGCACTTTAGCCATTAAGGTTATGGTGTTTTTGGCGTTTTGAAGAGAGGGGATTACAACAAAACACATGAGAAAAGAACTGATTATTATGACAATAAATAACAATCAGTTGGAGGAGTATAGGATTATTTAGAGATTAGCAGATAGAATATTATGGAACTTGTTTATGTAATATGTTATAAAGAAGTTTTGCTGTATTTTATACAAATAAACTACTTGCTATGCAGGTGTGTTCACAGACGCGTTGGCTTACAGTAAAAATCTCCAATGTAATACGAAGTATAAGTTCGTCCACCGTACTAAAAACAAAAGAGGTAGTTAAATAAATATGTTGATGGATGGGATGCTATAATGAAAGTATACAATAAACTAGTACGAGATAAAATACCTGAAATAATTAAGGCAGATGGGTGGTGGATTTAAAGATAAAATATTTTTGGAATATGTGGTGGAGAAAGGGTAGATAGCAGAATGCATTGAATTTATCACAAGGATAAAAAATAATATAATCAAATTTAAGAAAATAGTTGATAGAATATGCTATTAAAGATATTTTGGGTAGGGTATTTTTGGAAAAACATCAAGACTAAGAAAGGCACAACAATGACAACCAATCATCTGATTTTAGATTTTTCGCATGTATATTGCGATGAAAACATACCAAAAAATACCGGCATTCACTGGCTGGACTGCTCTGAAATTGAAGAGTGTGATTTGTATTGTTCCAGACAGGCGGAAGAGAAAATCGGAGAAAAAATCAAGCCATATGGAATTCATGGAATCCATTTTCTGGATTCCGGAAATTATCATTATGTGACAGAAATTATGACAAGCCAGATTCAAAAGGAATTCCAGCTTGTTGTATTTGACCATCATACGGACATGCAAAAGCCGATGATTGAGCACATGACAAGCTGCGGAGACTGGGCAGAAAAGGTGTTAGAGACGAATCCATGGTTGCAGCAACTGGTATTAATCGGACCGCAGGAGAAGGATATAGAGCAGCTTTATCAGGAAAATGATGGCTTGATGAATCGTAAGGAAATATCAGAAAAACTCCTTACTTTTTCTGCAGAAGAGATTAGTGCTGGAGAAGACAAAAATAAGATTTCCAAAATAAAAAAGAATCTGCCGGTTTATATATCCATAGACAAAGACATCTTGGATAAACAATATACGGAGACAAACTGGAGCCAGGGGAACATGTCACTTCCGATGCTGGAGCGATTGCTCTCACATTTTCTGGAAAACGGAAATATACTTGGCATTGATATCTGTGGAGAATGTCAGCAGGGAATTCCACTACCGGAATATTTGCAGGCTGAAGAATTGAATGAAGAAACGAATCAGAAATTATTTGAGTTCCTGTCCCATTATATTTTATAACATTCTAAAGTAGAAAATAGGATAAAACCCCACAAGAGGTGTCGGTTGCGGCACCTTTTTTTGTGTGCTAAACTTTAACTTAAGAGATTATATTGAAAGACAAAAAATTGGGAGAGGATGATGGCTGAATGGAAATAGAGACCTCTACTGAAGCGGAAAGAAGACAGTATATCAAAAATGCTTTTCCATGTATTGCAGACTGCGAGATGTGCGGACTTTGCACGGTATTTCGTGGAAAAGACCCGGAACTTGCCTATGCAGATTATATCAGTGGAAAGCGAAGCTATTTAGAGGTATCCCAGGAATATCGATAAAAGAAACGTGGAGAAATAAAAGGGTAAAATGACGGGATAAAAGAAAAGGCAAAAAAATAAAGCCAGAATCAGGAGATGAACTTTATATGACACATGAAGAATTTGAACAGGCAGCGCAATACTGGAACCGCAAAGAGCAGACGGCAATGCCAAAGGAGGCTTTGCAGCAGGCAGACGTATTTATTTTAAATTAGCACCGAACAAAATTGTGGCTTGAAAGTCTGCATTTTGCTCAATGAGTAGTTTCAGATATTGGAGATAAATTATGGTTAGGAAAATAGTAAAAGGAACACACATTTTTTCAGAGAAAGCAATACCGGCAACGCCTGCAGATAAGCAGGTAATAACAGACCTTTTGGATACCCTTCGGGCGAACCGGGAAACCTGCGTTGGAATGGCAGCAAATATGATTGGCATAAACAAAGCGATTATTGTAGTGGCAGCAGGCCCATTTCAATTTGCAATGGTGAATCCGGTGATTACGAAGAAGTCAGGCGGCTACAGTACAGAGGAAAGCTGTCTTTCGCTGGATGGAGCCAAAGCCTGCACAAGATACCAGGAGATAGAGGTGGATTATCTGAATGGTGATTTTAAACCACAACATGGAAAATATTTCGGCTTTACCGCGCAGGTTATCCAGCATGAGATCGACCACTGCAATGGAGTGGTAATATAATGAGCAGAGAA